>JBGTIE010000534.1:0-21934 GCA_041745855.1 Lysobacterales bacterium
TTCGCCGATGGTGTAGGAGTCGCCCAGGGCGAGCATCCGCCATGCGCCCGCTGACGGGGGGGCAAACCGCCCGGCTGCAGCGGCAGACATCCGGAACGCTCCGCGGCTTGCTCAGGCTGCCGCGCCGGCCGTCCGGCTTGCGGTCTGGTAATTGTCGAGCACGTCGTCCATTGCCATCAGGGCGCGCCGCAGCACCCGTGCCTCGGGCAGCAGGGTCATTCGGAAGTAGTTTCTATAGGGCACGTTGAACGATGATCCCGGCACGATGAGGATGTGCTTGCGTTCGAGCAACTCCATCGCGAAGCGCTCGTCATCGAAGCCGGGCATTTCGCCCGGATCGACGCTGGGAAAGGCATAGATTGCGCCGGCCGGCGGCGTGACCCGGAGGTGGCGGCTGGCCGCGCAGGCCTCGATAACTGCTGCGCGCGATTCATGCAGCCGGCCGCCGGGCAGCACCAGTGCCGAGTGGGTATCCGGGCCATCCAGCGCCGCCACCACGGCCCACTGGCCCGGTACATTGCTGCACAGGCGCAATGCGGCGAGCAGGTTCAGGCCACGCAGGAAATCCTGCGCCGGGCGTAGCAGGCCGCTGACCGCGAGCCAGCCCACCCGCCAGCCGCAGGCGCGATGCACCTTCGACAGGCCGCTCAGAGTTACGCAGAGGGTGTCGTGGACCATTGGTGCGACGGGATGGAACTGGGCCCCGTCATACAGCAGGCCCTCATAGATCTCGTCGCTGAAGATCACCAGACCGAAGCGCTCGGCGATCCGCACCAGCCGCCGCAACAGTTCGCGCGAGTAGACCGCGCCGGTTGGGTTGTTCGGGTTGATCAGGACCAGCGCGCGCGTGCGTGGTGTGATCAGCGCCTCCAGTTCGTCCGGATCGGGCAAGCCACCACCGCGGTCCGGCGGGCAGGGGTAGTGCACCGGTCGGCCGCCGTTGAGCATCACCGCCGCGGTCCACAGCGGATAGTCCGGTGCCGGCACCAGTACTTCATCACCCGGCTCGACCAGCGCCCGCAGCGACAGGTCGATCAGCTCGCTGACGCCGTTGCCGATGAACACATGATCCGGATGCGCCCCCGGCACCTGGCGCTCGAGCTGCACCCGTGTCACCGCCTCACGCGCCTCGATCAGCCCCTGCTGGTGACAGTAGGCCTCGGCCTTGGGCAGCATCTCGCGCATCGCCTGCCGCAGATGCTCGGGCGCCTCGAATCCGAACAGCGCCGGATTACCGATATGCAGCCGCGTGATGGCATGCCCCTGCTGCTCCAACTCCCCGGCGCGGGCGTGCAGCGGTCCACGGATGTCATAGCGGACCTGGTTCAGACGTTGGGCGGCACGAAAGGGCTGCAGCATCGGGCGAGTTCACGGCGATTGTTGCAGTGCAGTGTAAACGGACGCGCCGACTTGACAAGGGGCAGCCAGGGTCTGGATCGGCGCAATTGCGGGCACTTAGGGCCCAGGGCCCAGGGCTCAGGGCCCAGAAGAGCGCACGGCCAGACTGCTTGGGCCCGAAACAGCACTGGCTCCCACTGGACCCTATGCCCTGGGCCCAGCGGAACCGGTGCTCTTCTGGGCCCTGGGCCCTATGCCCTGGGCCCTGAATCCCGCCTCACGCTCCGAAATCACCGTTGTCTCTTCGGCAAATACAGGTCGGTTACGGTCCCCTCATAAACCTCCGCAGCAAAGTTGACGGTTTCCGACAGGGTCGGGTGCGGGTGGATGGTCAGGGCGATGTCGGCGGCGTCACAGCCCATTTCGATCGCCAGTGCGATCTCGGCGATCAGGTCGCCGGCGTGCGGGCAGACCACGGCGCCGCCGATGACGCGGTGGCTTTCTTCGTCGAACAGCAGCTTGGTGAAGCCCTCGGTGCGACCGATGCCGATCGCCCGGCCGCTGGCGGCGTGTGGGAACACGCCCTTGCCGTAGGCGATGCCACGGGCCTTGGCCTCGATCTCGGTCAGCCCGACCCAGGCAATCTCCGGATCGGTGTAGGCCACCGAAGGAATCACCCGGGCCACAAAACTGCTCTTCTGCCCGGCCGCCACTTCGGCCGCGACCTTGCCCTCGTGGGTCGCCTTGTGCGCCAGCATCGGCTGGCCGACCACATCGCCGATCGCAAAGATGTGCGGCACATTGGTGCGCATCTGCTCGTCGACCGCGATATAGCCGCGATCGCTGACCTGCACGCCAGCGGCCTTTGCATCGATCTGGCCGCCGTTGGGTGAGCGGCCCACCGCCACCAGCACGCGGTCGAATTCGGCCTTGGCCGGTACGCCCTCGCCTTCAAACGAAGCCACCAGCGACTTCTTGCCGGCCTCGATCGCGATGACCTTGGTCTTCAGATGAATCCCGGCGTAGCGCTTGCTGATGCGCTTTTCCAGCGGCTTGACGACGTCCTTGTCGGCACCGGGCATCAACTGGTCGAGCAACTCCACCACGGTGATCTGGCTGCCCAGGGCGGCGTAGACCTGCGCCATCTCCAGCCCGATGATGCCGCCACCCACGACCAGCATGCGCTTGGGCACCTCGGCCAGTTCGAGCGCGTCGGTGGAATCCATCACGCGCTTGTCGTCCCACGGAAAGCCGGGCAGCTTCACCGCCTGCGAGCCGACGGCGATGATCGCCTGCTCAAAGCCGATGCGCTGCTTGCCGTCGTCGCCGGCCACTTCCACCGTATGCGGATCGAGGAAGCGTCCGTTGCCATGGACGGTGCGGATCTTGCGTTGCTTGGCCATGCCGGCCAGACCGCCGTTGAGCTGGCCCACGACCTTGGACTTGAAGCCGCGCAGCTTGTCCAGATCGATCTTCGGTTTGCCGAACTCGATGCCGATGTCGCCGAAGTGGGCGGCCTCGTCGATGACCTCGGCCGCGTGCAGCAGCGCCTTGGAGGGAATGCAGCCAACATTCAGGCAGACCCCGCCCAGGACCGGATAGCGCTCGATCAGGATTACATCCAGCCCCAGATCGGCGGCGCGGAATGCTGCGGTGTAACCGCCGGGGCCGGCGCCGAGTACCAGCAGTTGACAACGCAGATCGACGTCGCCGGAGCGGATCTCGTCGCGCTTGGGTGCCGGAGCCGCCGGGGCGCTGTCTAGTGCCGGGGCTGAGCTGGCCTTCGCCGATTCAACCGAATCGCCAGGCGCAGACTTCGGAGAGTCGTCGGCAGAACTGGAGTTCGCGGACTGGTCCTTCGCCTCCGCCGCGGTTTCGATTTCCGCCACCACCGAGCCTTCGCCGATGTTGTCGCCGACCTTCACCCGCAGCGCCAGCACCTTGCCGGCCACCGTCGACGGCACTTCCATCGTCGCCTTGTCCGATTCCAGACTGACCAGCCCCTGATCGACCTCGACCTGGTCACCCGGCTGCACCAGCAATTCGATTACCGGCACGTCCGAGTAGTCACCGATATTCGGGACCTTGACCTCAACCTTGCTCATGCTCGCCCTCCATCCGGTTCCGGCTCGCATTTCGCGGCCAAGTGACTGTGTTCCCGGTCAAGCCGGTACCACCACTGGGCCCTGGGCCCTGAGCCCTGGGCCCTCTTCCGCAACACCACAAGGAATGTGGCTCCCTCTGGCTTGCTGCTCGCTAAAGCAAAAGACGCCGCACATCCGCCAGCAGTTGCGCCAGATAACTCGCGAACCGCGCGGCCTCGGCGCCATCGATGACCCGATGGTCGTAGCTCAGCGACAGCGGCAGCATCAATCTGGGCTCGAAGGCACTACCGTTCCAGATCGGCTTCAGCGAGGCCTTGCAGACACCCAGGATGGCGACTTCAGGCGCATTGATGATCGGCGTGAACGAGGTGCCGCCGATGCCGCCGAGCGAGGAGATCGACATACTGCCGCCCTGCATCTGGTCCGGCTTGAGCTTCTTGTCGCGGGCGCGGCCGCTGATTTCGCCCAACTCGCGCGCCAGATCAAGCAGGCTCTTGCGATCGCAGTCGCGCAGCACCGGCACGACCAGGCCATCGGGCGTATCGACCGCGATGCCGACGTGGAAGTATTGCTTCAGGACCAGGTTTTCGGCGGTTTCGTCGAGCGAAGCGTTGAAGCTGGGGAATCGTTGCAGGGCCTTGACCACGGCCTTGATCAGGAACACCAGCGGGGTGACCTTCAGATCCTTCTGCTCAGTGCCGACCTGCTTGCGGAAGGCCTCCATCTCGGTGATGTCGGCCTCTTCCTGATGGGTGACGTGCGGAATCATCGCCCAGTTACGCGCCAGATTCGCGCCTGAGATTTTCTTGATCCGGCTCAGCGGCCTGGTTTCGACCGTACCGAACTTGGCGAAATCCACCTTCGGCCACGGCAGCAGTTGCAAGCCGCTGCTCGCCGTCGATCTGCCCCCGCTTGCGGGCTGGGCCAGCGACGACTTCACGAAGCTGTTCACATCCTCACGGGTGATGCGCTGCTTGCGCCCACTGCCGCTGACCCGACTCAGGTCGACTCCCAGTTCGCGGGCGTAACGACGCACCCCAGGTGATGCGTGCGGCGGGGTCGAGTCATCGGGTGAGGGCGTGCTGGCGGCTGCAGCTGCCTTTGCGCTGGAGGACTCGGAACGATCCGACTTGGGCGCGTCCGCTGCGGGCCGTTCGGCGTCGGACTTCTCTGTCCTGGGTTTGGGCGCCTCGTCCTTGTCCGCCGCATCCTTGTGGGCCGCGGCAGGCTCTTTCGACGGCTTCGCATCGGCAGCCTTCGTTGCCGCACCGGTATCGTCCGACTTCGATTCCGCGCCGTCGTCGGCCTCGATCATCGCGACCACACTGCCTTCGGCAACCGCATCGCCGACCTTGACCTTGACCTCGCGCACGGTGCCGGCAAAAGGCGCCGGGACTTCCATCGTCGCCTTGTCCGACTCGAGTGTCAGCAGGCCCTGATCGAGTTCCACCCGATCGCCCACCGCGACCAGAACCTCGATCACGGGCACGTCCTTGTAGTCACCGATGTCCGGTACTTTCGCCTCGCGTATGTCTGCCACCGGGCCTCCCGCTCCTGTGCCTGCGCAAGAAAGCGATTGTGGCCGACCCGGGCGCAAAGGGCCAGAGCGAAGAGGAGCAGGGCTGAGGGCTGAGGGCTGAGGGTCAGAAGAGCAGGGCCCAGGGCTCAGGGCCCAGGGCCCAGAAGAGCCGCGGCCACGCGCCTTTGCACTTGCTCTTACGTAAAACCTAGAACGTAAAACCTAAAACGGCCCCATTCCAGCCCCACGCCATCATCCATGTACCGCACCGACGGACCCCGACCGCGCTCCAAACAAGGCGCAAAAAAAAGCGGTGCGCTCCATCCGTGGAGACGCACCGCTGGTATCGCTTACCCGCGTGCCTGTAGCCAATGCTGCAATGCAGCCACCAGGGGCATTCGGGTTAGAACCGACCGGCGCAGCGCCAAGGCTGGCGCCGGTCGGTGCGGGCTACGCGGAAACTGAAGGGGAGGGACAGTCGCCGCGCGTTGCCCGCAACTTACTTGGCAGTCGCTGAGCGCGGGGCCTTGGTCTTGACCGAGCCGTTGACGCTCTCGATGTTGGCCTTTGCCAGATCGCCGAGGGCTTCGTTGGTCTTGACCACGATGCCGAGGATTTCCTGATTGGCGGCATACAGCTTCTCGCCGGAATCCTTGGCCATCGACAGGCTCTTGGGCCACAGGGTCTTGAGCGCTTCCGGATCACGCGCTTCGGTCGCCAGACCAAACAGCTCGTTGGTGGCGTTGACGCGATCTTCGATCGTCTTGAGCTGCACGTCGATGACCTTCTCGAGGCCTTCGGCGGCGATGCCGTTGATCTTCAGCATGGCTTCGGCAGCCTGCTTGCCAAAGGAGAGGAACTGGTGGCTGACTTGCTCGAACATGATGATGACTCCTGATAGGGCTATGTTGCGGTGCAGCATACTGCTAAAAATGTTGCAGTGCAACATCGGGCATGAGGCGGCGCCTGGTACGTTCAGGAACCAGAAAGATTTGGCGCCGGGTCACCCACTCGGCCCGCAGGAGGATGGGCTGGTCGGAATCGGAATCGGAACGAAATCGGGGTCGGGGTCGGGGTCGGCATCGGAGCCGGGATCGGAATCAGAATCGGAATCGGAATCGGCGTCGGAACCGGCATTAGAAGGCAAGGTCGCGGGAGGGGGTGGCGGTTCCGCCGAAGCGAATCGATTCCGATACCGATTCCGACCCCGAGGAGCGCGCCGCCGACATGACCCCCTCGGCGATGGCGGGAGCCTGCACTGCGCCGGTCAGCATCGCATCTTCCGTCGCCCGAATCTATGGACTCGCCCGCGATGTCATGGCAACCTATGCGGCTCTGCTAGAGGCTATGTAGCTCAGCCGGTTAGAGCACAGCACTCATAATGCTGGGGTCGGTGGTTCGAGTCCACCCATAGCCACCAACACGCCTAAGTCACCGCATGTTCTCAGCGCGGAGTTCCCTGACGCGCAATGCGCAATCCTGATCTGAAAGGTTCTGTGTTCGCCGAACAGCCATACCGACACCTAACCTAATTGACGTGCAGGTCCGAGTTTGCAACCACGTCGTTCATCACGCAAGGCCGCGCCTGACGGGCGGACGCCTACTCTGAGCTTCCGGTCAGCTGATTGGCACGGGCGGGCAGTTTATCGCGAGGCACCGGCCACCGCTTGCGCCGCTGCGGCGCCACAGCGAGACAGCAAGTTTGACAACTGTAACCCATGGGTTACAATGTTGCCATGTTCACCGTGCTCATGACCGAGGAGTACAGCGCCTGGTTTGCGCAACTGCGCGATCGGGTTGCGCAGATCAGGATCACCGCCCGACTCAAGCGGGTCGAGCAGGGTAACCCCGGTGATGCTAAAGCCTTGGGCGGCGGTGTCTGCGAGCTGCGCATCGATCATGGTCCCGGATACCGTCTGTATTTCACCCGCCGTGGACTCGAAGTAATAGTACTGCTGTGTGGGAGCGACAAATCGACCCAGGCACGCGACATCGAAGCCGCTCAGGATCTTGCGGCTCGACTGGATCAACGAGCCAATCAGGACCCATGATGAACGCCATCAAGCTCACCCGCTGGGATGCCTCTGACGAACTGAAAAGCGATGAGGACTGTGCGCTCTATCTTCAAGCCATCATTGAAGAAGCGGATGGAGACGAAAAGCTGATCGCTGCAGGGCTTGGCGACATCGCCCGCGCCCGCGGCATGACGCAGGTGGCGCTTGACAGCGGCCTGGCGCGGGAGGCGCTGTACCGATCGTTGTCCGCCGACGGCAACCCCAGCTTCTCCACCGTTCTCAAGGTCACCAAGGCCCTGGGCCTGAAGCTGACCGTGGCGGTTGCCTGAAGGTCGCGCGTCTAGGTGAAAGGATTCTGATGGTTTCAGATTTGATATATATGTCAAAATACTGACGTTTTCTGAGTTTAATTGACAACTACGTCAAAATGCAAACCATCCTGGAGCTCGGTGTAGCAGTAGCGGCGCGACGGCGTGCCCTTGGCTTGAAGCAAGGGGACATTGCCGCCCATGCGGGCGTTTCGCAGGAGACCCTGTCCCGTTTCGAGCGCGGAAAGCTGGCGGAGTTCGGCTCCCGCAAGCTTCTGGCCGTGCTGGCCGCGCTCGGCATGGAGCTCAAGTTCGTCGAAATGGGCGCATCTGGGTCGTTGGACGAGCTTCGGAGTGAGCGCGGGGGTCGTGCATGAGCCTCTCGGTCCATGTGCTCGGCCGCAAAGTCGCCACGCTGGAAGCGGAGAGGCATTCACCAGCTTCTCCAATCCCAAGCCGGTCAGGAAGGAGCCCCAGGCGATCGGTCGCTCAGAATTGCTGGGCAAGCACTGAAGGAGTCCGGGTCGCACGGGTCGGTGCGCCTGTTCGCGCAGCAAACACCGGCAACCTCGATATCGCCGGTCCTTCCTGACCCTCAGCCCTCAGCCCTCAGCCCTGTCTTCGGTGAGAGCGTCTCGTACCGAATCGCGCCAGCGCATACACTAAGGCCCTGACCGCGTCGGAGACCGCCTTGTCACTGATCGACCGTCCGTCTGCGACTGGGGCGCAGGCATCCCATCCCAGCCTGCTGCTGACGGTTGGCGACGCCGCGGCCCAGCCGGGCTGGCAGGTTGCCGACCACAGTTCGACCGGGCTGTTCCTGACCCGGGTCGATCCAGTGCCGGCGGCGGTATATGCGGTGGGCAGCCACTTGCATCTTTCCTGGACCGACGGCAACGGCAAGGTGCTGCTGGAGGGGCGCGGTCAGATCGTGTACTCCAGCGGCAGCGGCATGCGGGTGGGACTGGCGCAGCCCCTGCCGGATCTGGATCGACTGCTGGCGCTGCAGCAGCGGGACCCGTGGCAGAAAGCCCAGCCACCGTCGAGGGTGGTTGCTACCCTGCCGGGGCGGATAATCGCATTGCTGCGGCAGCATCTGGGGCGTGGACTGGAGCAGTTGCTGGACCGGGCTGACCAACAACTGGCGCGCGATTCGGACCGCTCGATTTTCGGCGACGGACCGCTGTCGGTACGGTTGGCGAGGGACCGTTTGCGGGAATGCGCGGGGGGATTGCAGAGCAGTTTTCTGGACGATCTGTGCGAACCCCTGCTGCCTGGCAGCGGTGGCCTTGAAAACAGCTCGCACGCACCGACCAGCCTGGAACTGGTCGATGACGAGGAACTGGAGTTGTGGTTGATCCGGTCCGAAGCCGTAGCCCAACTGGAGCGCGCGACCAACGCCTCGCTGGTCGAGCTCAAGCCCCGGCTGGTCAGTCTTGCCGAGCTGTTGCCCGGCCTGAGCACCGAATTGCTGCTACCGGAAAATGTCCTCAATGGCCTTATCCGCGCCTTCCAAAGCGTCAATCTCGACTATTCCCTCCGGCACTATTTGATGCAGCTCTGCGGCGACGCCATGTTGCTGCGGTTGACAACGCTCTACCCGGCGATGCTCGAGAAGTTGCGTGCCGCCGATGTCGGTCCGAGTACGGTGGTGCCGCTGCGACCGGCCGATCGCTCGCCGCCGGCACCGCTCGATAGTGCTGACCACGCCATCGGCACGAGTCCTGTGCCGAGCACGTCACTCCGCCCCCCCAACCGACCCCCGGCGCAGACCCGCAACGCGTTGGCGGCAACGCATCAGGTCTTCGCGCTGACTCGCTCGCCGGCACTGACCGATCCGAACGCTACGCTTGTGGGCAACGACTTGTTGTTGCAGGCGCTGCAGCAGTTGACCAGCCCGGATCACACCGCGCCCACTACCGCGGGTGATTTCGCCCTTGCCGTACAGGGCATGGCGGCCGAGCTGGCGGGGGCTGAATCGATCGCGCTGGGGCCGGAGCAGAGCGAGGCGGTGATGCTGCTGTCGAGGCTGTACGAAGCACTGACCGGCGACCCGCTGCTTCCCACCAGTTTCCGCCAATGGATTCATATGCTGTTGCCGGCGCTGCTGGGTACCCAGCTGAGCGAGGGCGACCTGGCCGAGAATGGCGACTGGATCCGCCAGCTGTTTGCCTTGCTGGAATTCGGTTCGGTCTTGTGCGACAGCCGCAATGACGCGGCCAGCCGACAGCTGGGCGAACGCATCGAGGCACTGGTGACACCGCTGGCGCGGCAATCGAGCCTGGATATTGCCCAGTTGCAGGACTGCTGCCACCGCCTGGAGCAATTGCTGCAACGTCATCGCCGGGCTGGCGCGGCGGTCGAGGACCGGGTCGTCGAGGCCTGCGAGGGCCAGCAGCGGCTGGAGGATGCGCGGCGGGCTGCCAACAAGGAATTGGGCCTGTTGTTCGGCGGTCGTCAGGTACCGGCGGCGTTGGCCGAGCTGCTGGATGAGTCGATCCGGCCGCGTCTGGTACTCGCCCAGTTGCGCCAGGTCCGGGGCGAATGGGACAGTCAGACGCGCTTGCTGCACGAGCTTGCCGCTGCCTGTCGCGCCGCCCAGTCCGGCGAGGCAGTCGAACAAGCCAATGCCTTGTTGGACAGCTTGCGCGAGGCATTGAGCGACCTGAACAGCCCGGGCAACCGACAGGATGAGTTGCTGGCCGCGGTTGCCACGAGCCTGATCGATCATTCCGGGCCCTGGATCGACTACCGCGCCGAGCCCGGCTCGGCCGACGTGGGCGCCACCTGCGATCCAGCCGAGCAGGCCAGTGTGCGGCTGGAACTGCTCCGGCCGGGCGACTGGATAGCATTCGCCGCCCAGCAGGCTGAGCCGCGCCTGCTCAAACTGGCCTGGCACGCACCGGACTACTCGCGCTTCGTGTTCGTCAACCAACTGGGCCACAAGGCCGAGGACCTGTCGCAAGCCGAGTTGCGCGATCAGCTGCAATCGAAACAAGCCCAGATCCTCGACGAAGGCAACGCCAGCATCATCGAGCGGGCCTGGCGCAAGATGCTCGAAGGCCTGCACAACGAACTGGCCGAGCAGGCCACCCATGATTCCCTGACCGGACTGCTGAACCGGAAGGAGTTCGATCGCCGGCTTTTGAGTGTGCTGGCTGGGCCCCAGAGGCAGGATCTGGCCGTACTTTGGGTCGGCGTCGACCATCTGCGCATGCTCAACCAGACCCACGGCATGGCCGCCGGCGACGACGCACTGAAGGCGGTGGCGCAGAATTTGCGCCGCTTCGTGGTTGAGCGCAGCGCGCATACCGCTCGCATCGCCGGCGACGAATTCACCCTGCTGCTCGAAGGCGCCAACGAGGAGCGTGCCATGGCGGTGGCACGCAATCTCAGTCGCGAGATCGCCGAGCGCGAACTGCACTGGCAGGATCAGCCCTATCGCCTCTCGGTGAGCATCGGGGTGGTGATGGGCTCTTCCGACGGCGTCGACCCCGAGGCCCTGCTGCAGGACGCCGAGCGCGCTTACAGGCTGGCGCGCGAAGACGGCGGTGGCAAGATCTATCGGCATCAGGCCGACGACGAGCGGATGGCCAAGTTGCGCCAGACGGCATGCTGGGTCAGTCGGGTGGAGCAAGCGCTGGAACATGGCCGACTGGTGCTTTACGGGCAGCCAGCGCTGTCCCTGAGCGAGACCGCACGGGCCGGCCCGGACTACATGGAAGTGCTGCTGCGGATGGAGTCCGACGAGGGATTGCACACGCCCGAGCAATTTCTGCTGGCCGCCGAGCGCTACGGTCAGATCGCTGCGGTAGATCGCTTCGTGCTGGATCAGTTGATTCGCCAGCTGGCCAGCTTCCCGACCAGTACGCCGCTGTTGATCGCGTTCAACCTGTCGGCCCGTAATCTGGTCGATCAGGACTTCGTCAGCGAGATGATCGCCCGCCTGCGCCAGCAGAGCTTCCCCTGCGAACGCCTGTGCGTGGAACTGACCGAGACCGCGGCGATCGCTCAGCTGGCCCAGGCTCGGCGCGGCATGGCGCGCTTGCGGGAACAGGGCCTGGCCCTGGTGCTGGACGATTTTGGGTCGGGCTATTCGTCGTACCAGTACCTCAAGCACCTGCCGGTGGACGTGGTGAAGGTTGATGGCGCCTTCATCCGCGACATCACGCGGGCGCCGGAGGATCTGGCCCTGGCCCGCTCGATCAACGAGATCGCCCATCTGCTGGGCAAGCGCACGGTGGCCGAACACGTCGAGGACGAGGCCACTCTGGACCTGGTGCGCGAGATCGGCTTCGACTACGCGCAGGGCTTCTACATCCGCAAGCCCGAGCCGCTGCAGGGACTGCTGGACGCCGCGGCGGCAGGCTGAAACATGCGATCACCGACGCTTGCCTCGGAATCCGTGAAGTCCCCCTTGCTGCGCATGCAAACGTGGGCGGCATGCCTGTTGCTGCTGAGCTGGAGCGGCCTGGCGAGTGCGAGCACGGAGCTTTCGCACGCGCCGTGGAGTGTGCTGCTGGCCAAACATGTCGAATGGAACGCAGCCGGCAGCGCGTCCCGGATCGATTACGACGGCTTCGAGCGCGACCGCGCCCTTCTGCAGGACTATCTGGCCAGCCTTTCGGCACTTTCGGCCAGCGCCTATGGCGACTGGTCACAGCCCGAGCGCATCGCCTTTCTGCTCAATGCCTACAACGCCTTTACGGTCGAGTTCATCCTCCGCGCCGACTCGCGCCCGGCATCCATCAAAGACCTGGGCCGCTGGCTGCGCTCGCCGTGGAAGGAGCGATTCTTCGATTTGCTCGGCGCCCGTCGCAGTCTGGACGAGGTCGAGCACGAACTGTTGCGGCGGGACGAGGGCTATCCCGACCCGCGCATCCACTTCGCCGTCAACTGTGCCTCGATCGGCTGCCCGGCCTTGCGTCCGGAAGCCTTTGTAGCCGCCCGGCTGGAACAGCAACTGGAGGATCAGACCCGACGCTTTCTGGCCGACCGCAGCCGTAACCGGCTGGAGGCAGATGGGCGGACCCTGCGGGTCTCGCCGATTTTTGACTGGTACGAAGGTGACTTCAAGCGCGGCTGGCGAGGTACCGACAGTGTGATGGAGTTTCTCGCCCTGTACGGCGACAGCTTGGAATTGCCAGCGGCGACACCGACTAGCGGCCCCTGGCGAGTGCGCTACAGCAATTACGATTGGCGGCTGAACGATCGGTACTAGTCAGCGGCACTCTTTGCTTTGGATACGACGAGGCGGTCCTGCGCAGCCGCTGAGACCCGCGATGGGAGCAGGCGGCACAGTTGAAGCGCTGCGGCGCGGATCACAACGGCCTTCTATGACGCCACCTTCGGCCACGGCGCCTGCGGCAGGGGATCGTACCCCGGGTGGCGCGGCTGACATAGCGCGCCGACGCGATAGGGTAGCAATAGATGGCCCAGTCCCTGGCCGATCAGGCGCTCGATCTCATCGTCGCTCAAGGCAATGAACTGTTGTGCGGCAGGCTGGCGAAACGGGGCTGACATCGCGCGTGCTCCTGGCCGGGGTGACGGTGCCAGCAGAACATGCCTGCAAGGCGGTCGGCGGGCGCGAAAGTGGCGCAGCGAGGGCAACGCTCAGATCGGCACCCCTGCGCGCGGCAACGCGCGTTGCAGCGGTTCGAGTTCGGCAGCGTAGGCTTGCCAACGGCCCGAGGACTGGCGATGCAGCGGCTGCCTGACTTGCCAATAGCTCGCCGTCTTGACCACGCCCGCCCGGCGATGGAATGCCAGGCAGCTCGGGTCCCAGTCGAGTCCGAGGAAGTCCATGACCGTACGCAGCACCGGCTCCGGTGATTGGACCAGCTGATCATAGTCGACCCGCAGGATGTCACCGGCGTAGCGCTGATCCAGCGCCTGCATCAGGCGATGGTACTGCCCGTAATAGTGCCCGATCGCGGTCAGGTCGCTGCTGTAGGGCGCCGCACGCTGGGACAGATGTTGTTGAAACACCGACAGGCCGTTATCGAGCGGATGCCGCACCGTATGGAGTACCTTTGCCTGCGGAAACAACCGCTTGATCAGGTCCAGCAACAGGAAGTTGTCCGGCCGCTTGTCACTGATGTATCTGATTCCGCTCGCCTCGGACGGCACCAGCGCCTGCAGGCGCTTGAGATAGCGACTGGCAAGATTCTGCGCGGTGTCCGGATCCAGGCTGGCCAGCCCCGCCGGAAAGGCAGGTCGCATGCTGACCGCGAGCCGCGGCAGCTCTTCGAGTTCGCCCGCGCCATGAATGGCCGGATGGGCAGCGAGTATGCGCTCGAGCAAGGTGGAGCCAGAACGAAACATCCCGCAGATGAACAAGGGCTCAGGGCTCGCGCTTGGGAATGGCGCCGCTGCCGGCTGGCGGGCGGGACGGTCCATCGTGAGCAAGCGCTCGACCAGCGCCTCCTGCCGCGCCGGTGCGTAGGCAGACCCGCCCTGGGCCGCAAGACGGTTGGCTCGAAGGTACCAGGCAAACGCCGGCGCCAGTGGTTGCTCCGCCTCGATCGCCAAACGCTCCGTCGCCCTGGCGACGGCAAAGGCCAGATTGGCGCGCACCTCCAGTGGCAAGCTCGTGTCACCGAGCGCGGCCTGGGCGCGCTGTATGCGAGCGTCGTCGGTAGAAGCCGGCGGGTCCAGACCGATCATGCGGGCCAGCGCCTCGCCCGAATATGCGTCCAACGGCGCGCTGCCGCAGTCTGCAAGAATTTGACCGTACGCCGCCAGCGCATCGGAACGGCGTCCCTGCTCTTCGCGCAAATTGCCCAGATTGAGCCAGGCCGGATGGTAACCAGGGGCCTCCTCGATCGCTTCCAGCAAGGCGGTTTCGGCGCCGGCATGGTCGTGCAGCATATCGGTCAGAATCACCGCCCGATTCAGATGTACCTCATGCGGGTCGACGATGCCGTGGCGCAGGGCCTGGCTGTAGCAGTCCAGCGCCTGCTCCGGCTGGCCCAGGCGCCGGTGCATTCGGGCTAATTCGTACCACAGCTCGGGCTGGGCCGGCGCCATGGCCAGGATGGCCTGGTAGGCCGCGACGGCTTGGGCAGCCTGACCGCTGCGGTTGAGCTGATGGGCGTGGGCGATGGCGTCGCGCATGTTCGGCTTAGCGCAGTTGCAGCAGCCAGCCCACCAGATGTTCACCGTCGTGGCGAAGTTCCTGATGCTCGGCATGCGTAAAGCCAACCGTCAGGGCCTGCTGCTGCAGGGCCTCCAGCTCCGTGGCGTCCAGGGCATGGGCGATCAGGTCGTTGAGACGCTTGCGCGCATTGCGGAACTCACCTTCGACCCGCAGGATCTCCAGTTCCACCGCGGCCGAACTGCGCTCGCGGCGCAACTCGAGCAGCTTGCGCACGGTGTTCAGGGTCATCACCACAAAGCTGATGTGGCCGCCCTGGCCACGCTCGGCCGCGGCTCGCTTGAGCATCCGGATCGCCAGTTGCAGTTCCTCCTGCCGTCGCTGCAGCAGTTCGAGCTTGTCCGCATCAACCAGCATCAGCCGCCGCAAGCGGCGATACACTCGACTTTCCTTGACGATCTCGGCTTCGTCGAGCGAGGCGGCGGCATTGACCAGCAGTCGCGACGCGGCATGATGGATGACGAACTGGGCGCGGCCATCCGGTCGCAGGACACGCCGGATCTCGCGCAGGGCGGCGGGGCGGTCCATGTACTCCAGCGCATAGTGTCCACTAACTGCATCCACGCTCGCATCGTCGAACGGCAGCCGTTCGGTCGCCACACCCGAATGAAACTTGATTCCGGCAAGGCGCTCGGCGCCGCCAGGGACATCTCGCACCGGATCGATCTGGGCCAGATCGCTGCCGTGGATCTCCCAATTGCGACCGCACTGCCCGGCCAGCTCGCGTGCAATGAGCGCCACTGCTCCGTTGCCAGTGCCGACGTCAAGGATGCGCGCATCGTCCTGCAGGTCGCGAAAAAAATCCTCCCAGCAGGTCCGCAATTCCTTGTCATAGCTCAGATCATTGCTGGTGGGGCAGGTGGCGAGGGCTCCGCCCCGGTAATACTGCTCCCAGTGTTGCAGACTCGCTCGCTCCATCTGTAATTTCCCAGCCTCTCCCGCGCGGGCCCGAACGATAGCAGCTTTGTTCCGGCGCGGCAGGCAAAAAAAAGCGGCGGGCCCGTAGGCCCGCCGCCCATCACACCTCAGGATCGAAGAGCGATCAGTAGGTGAAGGTCACGTTGGTGAAGAAGAACCGACCCAGCTGATCGTAACCGCCCGGGGCGTTGCCATTCAGCGTCAGGGTTGAGCCAAGCATCGGCGGCTCCTTGTCGAGGATGTTGTTCACGCCGATGGTGAAGTTGATCGACTGCGTGAAATCGAAGGAACCCGACAGGTCGATGTAGTTGAACGAACCCAGCCGGTTGCCGTTGTCGACGAGGATCAGGTCGGTGGTGCCTGGATTGCCACTGGTCTCGATGTAGTCCATCGAGCCAACATGACGCCAACGCAGCTGACCGGTGTAGAAGTCACGCGAGAAGCGCAGGCTGGCCGTGTGGCGCCATTCGGGCTGCTGGCAGCTGGTGTTGATCAAGCCTTTGCAGTCGAAGGTGGCGCTATCGTTGACGCCCGGCAATGGGGTCGTGGTGGCTTCGAGGAAGCGGGTGCCGACGAACGAGGTCGACAGCACGCCACCGAAGACATCCATGCTGTAGGCCGCGGTCAGGTCGATACCACGGAAGCGCAGTTCACCGAAGTTCGAGGTCAGATTCTCGACGAAACCGGCGGTGGCCGGATCGGAACCCAGCCAAAGATCACCCGAGCCCGGGCGGCGCCGGACCTTGGAGCACAGGAACGGGTCGCCGGTGGTGCCGCAGAAGTTCAGGACGGTCTGCGCACCGATGCCGCGGATGGTCTCCTCGATATCGATGTCGTAGTAGTCCAGCGACAGCTGCAGACGGTCGATCGGGGTCAGCACCACACCGAAGGTGTAGGTGTCGGCCTGTTCGGGCGTCAGGTTCAGGTTGCCACCGACGAACTGGTTGTACTGTGCCGCCGGGCTGGCCTGGATGTTGCCGTACTGGGCCGCCGACACACCGGTGTTGGCGCACTGCGCCGCGGTGAAAGTCGGGTTCGCTCCGGCGCAGGGATCGCTGCCGCCGAACAAAGCCAACTGCTGGTCGGCAAACAACTCACCTACGTTCGGCGCACGAATGGCGCGGTTGTAGCCACCGCGGACGCGGAAGTTGCCGAAATCGGCGATCGCACCCAGCTTGTAGGTGTTGGTGCTGCCGGCGCGGTCGTAGTCGGAGTAGCGATAGCCCAGATCCAGGCTCAGCGAGCTGAGCATGCCGGCATCGGCGATGATCGGGACGTTCGATTCCATGAACAGCTCGCGCACCTTGATCTCACCGGTGATCGACGGACGCGGACCACCCAGACCGGTGAAGTTGCCGCTTGCCATGTTGGCGTCGCTCTGGACCGTGTAGGTGTTGGTGCGGTACTCGGCACCGACGACCAGGGTCACCGGCTCCTCATTGGCGGAGGCAAAGCCAAAGCCCAGATCGCCGGACATGAACGCGTTCAACACCTGCAATTCGGTGGCGCCGTTGCGGATACCGGTGCCGCTGAGTGCGGCAGCGGCCTCGGCAGTCACGCCACCGGGGATGAAGACGTTGTACGGCAGGCAGCCGGAGAAGGAGCCCGCCGGGCAGCCGAGCAGCGCGTCACCGACGCGCGAGGGCAGGAAATCGTTGATGTTGGCTTCGTTGGAGCTGTTGCGGCCATACAGGTAGGATGCGTTGTAGTACCAGCGATCGTTCAGATCGCCATCGAAACCGGTCACGAAGCGGAACGAGTTGGACTCGATCGCGGAGATACGCGGACCACCTTCGGTGTTGCGCTTGCCGACGTAGATCGTCAGATCTGCAGTCGGACTGATGCCCAGATCGGCGCACAGGTTGCCGATCAGCGGGTCGGCGCAGGTCAGGTTCAGGTCATTGACGAAGAAAGTGCCCGACTCGGCGATCTGGACCCGGGTGTTGGTGTTGGTGAACATCGTTTCGACGTACGGGCGGAAGTACTGGTTCACCTCGTACTTGATCGAGCCACCGAAGGTATAGCGCTCGTCCGGGCGCTGGTAGTGATTGATCGGGGCGTAATTGTACAGCTCGCCCACGCCGCGACGGAAGGCGCCGGTGGCCGGATTGATGTTGGCGAAGCCACCGATGGCACCGTCGCTGGAGAAAATGAAGAAGTTCGGGACCGGCGCGGTCGAGGAACCGCCGCAGTTGCGGCCGTTCGCGCTCAGCGCGCAGGAGGAGTAGTCGCGCGCTGCCTGCCGCAGTTCATCGTTCTTGCGCCAGGTCAGCCATGCCATCGCGTGACCTGCGTCATCGGCAAAGCGCCCGCCGATGGCGAGATCCACATGCCTGGCCACGCCGTCCAGACCGCTGTCGCCGTCAGGGAAGCCGAAGCCACGGCGCAGCAGACGGGTGCCGCCGGTACCATCGGCGTTGCCACGAATGTATTCGTTGTCGTTGTTGTGCTGGTACGCGGAATAGCCAGCGGTGGCGCTGAAGCCCTCGAACTCGGTGTCGAGGACGAAGTTGACCACGCCCGCGACCGCGTCGGAACCATAGACCGCCGAGGCACCGCCGGTCAGCACGTCGACGCGCTGGACCAGGGCGGCCGGGATCTGGTTGAGGTCAGAAGCCTGGGAGCGGATACCACCGGGCTGCAGACGATGACCGTTGACCAGCACCAGGGTGCGGTTGGTACCCAGACCGCGCAGGTCGGCGGTGGCGAAACCGGTGGTCGGGTTGACGGTGAAGGAGTCGAAGCTGGGAGCCAGCTGCGGGAAGGTGTTGAGCAGATCCTCAACGCGGGTGGTGCCGGCGAACTGGAAGTCCTCGCGCGACACTTCGGTCACCGGACTGGCGGCGGTGACGGCCTGGCTCTGGATGCGCGAACCGGTGACCTGGACGGCAGTGAGCACCTCCACATCGTCTTCGTCCTGCTGCGCGAAGGCCGGCGTGGCGAGCAGCGTAAGGCTGCCAGCCAGCAACGCGAAGCGAATCGCGCCTGACAACTCGTTATATTTAGTCATGTTTTGACCCCAATGGTGCCATGGATTAGTCGTTGAGCTGACGCTCAGTTTGGTGACCGCCGCCCTCTCCGAGGCTACGCGGCTGGCCGGAGTCTAACGCAAACTTTACAACTCGCCAATCACGTCTCCCGCCGAGCCCCTGCGGCGCTGCCCGCTGCAGGGGGCAAATCCGGCCTCTATGACGGCTGTGGATTCGCACTCTGGCGATCGCGGACCGCCGGCGACCACGCTGGCGCGGCGCGAGGCGAAAGGCGCTGGCTCATTTCCTGTGAATCGGACACCGTATGACCGCGCCTGGAGCCGCGCCGAATCACAGGAGCTATTTGTAAAACAAGGACTTGAAGCGATTTTTCGGCGATTTGGGTCGATCGCCGCGCCCTTGCGGCGGCCCCCGCACGCGCTATAGTGATTTGCAAGCAGTGAGTGCCATGCAGGCAACGCCGCTGAGGCGCTGCGTACCAACCCGAAGCGGGCCGCCCACAGAGACGGCAGCGGGCATGCAACTACTCACACACGTTCGCGCTGATCGCAGCGCCCAGATCAATGAAGGAGATCACCATGAAAATGTTACTAGCTGTTCACTGTGTAGTACGTCAGGGACTTGGCGCAAGCGCGTCGATGGGACTTGGTAGCTTGTTGTTCGGCGGCTTGTTGTTCGGCGCCACCGCGGTCTGGGCCGAGCCGGGCAACGACGATTCCAGAAAGACGCTGCCCGAGGTCGAACAGATCGAAGAGAAGAAGCTCGCCGTGGGCGAGGAGGCGGGGTCGCAGGAAATGGTCTGCCGATCGGTGCGGGTGACTGGCACGCGCAAACGTACCCAGACCTGCCAAACCCGTGCGGACTGGTCCGCGATGCGGCGCAATGCGGAAGATACGGTGCGTACGACCCAGCAGCAACCCACCGGGCACTTCGAGAATACCGGGGGCGGTACGGCACCCACGGCGATGGGCGGCGGCGGTTAGCGGGGCTCCCACCGATCCCGGTCGAGGGGCACACGCATGATGCGAGAGATAAAGATGTCAAATGCATTTCAGAACATTGTAGATCAGGGTCTGGGCGCGATCGCGCCGCTTGCGCTGGGTGCGTTGCTGTTTGTTGCCAGCGCGGCCTGGGCCGAAGCGGGCAAGGACGATTCCAAGACCTTGCCTGAGGTTGAACAGCTCGAGAACAAGGGACTCGGGGTGGGCGAAGAAGCCGGTTCACAGGAAATGGTCTGCCGGCCCGTTCGGGTGACTGGCTCGCGTAAACGGCAGCAAACCTGCCACACCCGCGCCGACTGGGCTGCTATGCGGCGCAATGCAGGCGACACGGTACGGACGACCCAGCAGCAGCCGACGATGCACTTCGAAAACGAAGGTCAGGGTGCGCGAACTGTAGTCCCGGGCGGCGGCGGCTGACTCCCGCGTCCGAGCGGTAGCTCAACTCTGAGATACTCTTGCGCCCTGCAACCAAGCCGAGTTCATGGCTGAACTGGATCCGCAGCGTCATCTACCCACGTACCTGTTGTTCGAAGTAGCGTCTCAGGACTGGACTCCGGCGGCGCTGGCGCGCTTGCGCCAGCCACTCTCCCGCCCGGCGGCCGAAGAAGTGGGCATGCTGGCTGCGCATGATCTGGCGCGGATCGTGCCGTCGGTCAGCGGTGCCGGCCTTTGCATGGTCGGCGCCAGCTTCGATGCAACCGAATTGCTGCAACCGGCCCTGCCGTTGTTTCGTTGTCTGGCCGAGCAATATCGGCTGGCCACGGGCTCAGGCACCGATGGCTCGCGGCTACTGTTCCTGGGCGCGCTCGACGGCCGCCTGCCAGTGCCAGAGCTGACACCTGACGATGCGCGCCCGGCGTCGCCCTGGCGCGTCCTGCCAATGCTGCTGATCGCCCCACCGGAGCCGCTGGCGGAGATAGCCAACGAGTTGGAAGAGCGCTTGCTGAGCCTGGGTGAGTGCGCCCCTCCGCTGGTCAGCGCGCTGGGCAGCTGGTTTGGTGTCGGCATCGTTCATGCCCGTCATCTGACTCAGCTCGATTTGCTCGCCATCCTGCGCGCACAGTACCAGCAGGCCGGGCTGGAGCCCCTGGCTGACATGGTGGAGGCCGCCCTGACCGATGGTCCCCGGCAGGCGGTCCATGCTGCCGCCGATGGCGCCCACGTGGCCTGGGATGGCCAGACCGCGCGACTGCGCTGGTTGCCGATTGACCCCGAGCAGACGCCACCGGCCGGCCTGCGCGACGCGCTGTTGACGCAGCGCAGGCTGCTGCATGGACTGGCCCTGCACGGCATCCCGCATGGCTGGTTTGCCAGTCCGGCCGCCGATCCTGCGGCACTCCTGCAGGCCGTGCCGCTGGGGACGGAACTGGTCGTGGAGGGGGAAGCGGACGTAGCCGTGACCCGATTGCGGGTCTACAGCGACCCGGAGCTGGGCACGTTGGTGGTCGACGGGCTCGATGGCGCCGGGAAGCGCCGCTGCCGTATGCACCCCCTCGGTCCGCAGGCCCTCGCCCGCATCCGCCAGCTGCTGCCCGGACGCGAGGTCGAACTGGTGGCGTTGTCGATCTGATTCGCGCGTGCAGGCGCCTGTGCCCGGACTGATGGTCGTGGGACATGAGAGTCATTACGAGACCCCTTTCCCGGCCCGGAAATGCATACGGGCCATGAACCAGCAAGAGCGGTCTGACGCGGAGGACGCGGAGGAAGAGCAAGATCGAAGCGCGTAGTGCGAACAGCAGTCTTGAGCCTCGTTCACGACGCCTGAGGGTTCACGACGCCTGATGTCAGATTGTTCTCTTAACCCGGAAATTTCATAAACCTGCTACTGCGGCCGCCGATCATCACGTCGTGGCGCGGTTTGCTCCCGTTTGTCGGCTCAACGTAGAGCAAACTACGCCTTCACCGCCAAACGCTCCGCGAACCGCACCACGACGCGCCCTCGACGGCCTCGCTACGCACGTTCATGAAACATCCGGGTTAAAAGCTCTCTCCGCGACCTCCGCGTCTTTCGCGTGAGAATGGTTCGTCTTCCGAGCGCCTTCTTCGATCTGGCAATGCACATGGGTCATGGTCCCGGCACTTCCGTAAATCAATGGCTTACGATATGGGTTCATGGAGAGGGAGTCCAAGCGACCGCGGCGATCCAGCGCTCTTCTCGTACAAGATCGCTGGATTGCCACGGCATGCGCCCGGAGTCCAACGCAAGCTGAAACTGGTCGCCGCGCATGCCTCTCCATGAACCAATGAGGTAAGTTGTTGATTATGCGCAGCTCGCCACGCTGTGCTTTTTCGCCCCAACGGGGCAGCACAAGTTAGCCTGGGGCAACGCCCCAGGTAGGCAGCACGTCGATCCCGAGCCCTGAAGGGGCGCCCAATTCCAGCTCGCGCGGCAAGCCGACACGACCGCCAACGCGCATTGAACCGCACCAACATGCACCCGACTATGGTTCGCCCCTTCAGGGCTCTGGTCTTCGTGGTCCGGTTTTCCTGGGGCGTTGCCCCAGGCTAACGTGTGCTGCCCTTTCAGGGCGGTAAAGCAACAGCGAATCGCTACTGGATCGCCGCGGTCGCTTAGGCTCCCTCG
>JBGTIE010000535.1:0-1913 GCA_041745855.1 Lysobacterales bacterium
GCTCGTCACCCGCCAGCGTGAACTGCGGCCAGCGCGCCGCGATCGCCGACGCATCCAGTTGCTCGTGGACGATCCCTTCGGCGCGTGCGATCGCCAGCGTCTGGTCAAAGAAGCTGAGCTGCCCGTGGAGCGGACTGCCGACGGCACTGCGTGCCAGCACGAGCCCGCCACAGGCGCGATACAGGGACTGCCCGCTCGCCGCCTCCAACTCGCGCCAGAGCAGATGCGAGCGACGTACCAGCGGCACATACTCCGCGCCCTCACCAATCGCCAGCCGCGTGATCCGGCTCTCGCCGTGGGTGGAACCCAGCCCATGCGGCGGATCAAAGCGATCGATCCCAAGCACCTGAGCACCGCGGCCAGCCGCATGCAGCAGCGTGGCACTGCCGACAGCACCCAGGCCGACGACCAGCAGGTCGGGTGTGCGTGCGCTCAGCGGCGAGTCCATCCGGTCAACGGTTGCCCCTTATGGGCCGTTAGAAAAAGCCCCAGTAGCCACATCGGTCTTTCCGCGCTCCGCGTCAGCCGTTGCAGGCTGGCAGCCCGATTCCGCGCGCCCTGGAATCGGGCGATGCTGACGTCTGCTCTCGCTTCCTGTTACAGGGGGTCGCATCAATCCTTGTGATTGACCCGCGCCAGCGCAGAGTCCTGGATGAGACTTTCGAGTGGAATGCGTAGCCCGGCGTGGAGCTTGCGGATCATGGCCAGCGAGAGCGGCCGGCGACGATTGATGATCTCCGTCACCCGTCCCCGCGGACCGATCAAGGGCTCCAGATCTTTACGGGTCAGGTTCATCTGCTCCATCCTGAACTTGATTGCTTCGACGGGATCCGGTGGGTCAATGGGGTGGTGCTTCGACTCGTAATCCTCCACGAGCACCAGCAGGACATCCAGCCGATCTCCACTGGGCGTGTCCGGTTCGGCACCCCAAAGCTGCTCGATGTCAGCCAGGGCCCTGTCATAGTCAGCCTCGGTACGAATGGGTTGGATGTTCATCAGATTGTCTCCGCGTCAAGGGAATCGTACTGCTTGTGCGTTCCAATGAACTTCACGAAGCAGGCCTGACGGCCGTAATCAATAGCCACGACAAGGCGGTATTTGTTGCCGCCGATGTTGAAAACTGCGCGGCCGCCTTTGAGGATGCTGACCGACCGGAACTGCTCCTTGATCTCTTGTGGCGTCTGCCAAGTGGCCTTCAGGGCCTCTTCGTGCCACGCTTCAAGTAGTGCTCGGGCGTCCGCATGCTGGGCGTTTTCCCAGAACTGTCGCAGGGTTCGCTTTGAGATCACTCGCATAGCGCATGGTACATCGGTCCCAAAATGGGAGCAACAGTTCCGCTTCGTTGGCTAGCACCGGAATATTCGGAAGGAAGCCTGATCTCTCTGCACAACTTCGAAGCGGCGAAACCGGATGCCTGCCTCACCGCCCCCACCCGCATTCTTCACCACGTCCGACGGACAGCAGTTCGGGCTGACGGGAATGCGCTGGGACGAGCGGCATCGGCGTTTGCGGTGGGTGCTGCCGCCTGATGCGCGGCTGCTGGATTACGCGCCGCTGATGGACATGACTCGGCCGGGGCCGGGGCAGTTGGGGCATCGTTTTGTGGGTATGAGTGCGCTGTCCTGGCTGCGGCAGCTGAAGAACGCGAGCTCGCCGGATCTGGCGGCCGCGTGGCGTTGGTACCTTGCGCGGATGGAGTTACTGCGCGGCTATTGCGACAAGCAGCCGCGGGTGCCGGATCCGTATTTCGGGGTTGAGCTGGCTGCGCCGCGGATGGTCAGCTTGCTGGTGGCGGTGCTGCGGGCGATGGGGCTGAAGCGTGCGTCCGCGGCGCAGTGGCGCAGCACGGTGCAGGGGTTGTCGGCCATGGGCATCAAGGAAGAGGAGATCAGGCTCAGTGGGGTCCTCGCCGA
>JBGTIE010000536.1:0-10007 GCA_041745855.1 Lysobacterales bacterium
GCGGGCACAGGCGCGACGCTTGTTGCGGACATAGACCTGCGAGGCCGGATCGTCGCCGACCTGGATCACCGCAAGGCCAGGCGGCCGCAGCCCGGCCCGACCACGCGCCAGCACCCGCAGCCGGACGGCGTCAATCAAGTCATCGGCGATCTGCTTGCCATCGAGTTTGCGGGCGCTCATCGGACCTCCGCGAGGTGGGGGCGGATTATGCCCTATGGCTAGGGCTGAGGGCTGAGGGGTGAGGGGTCAGAAGGGCAGTTCCAGTGGCCAGTTCCAGTTGCCAGTGAAGAGCTGGAGAGTTCCAGGCGGGGCTGAGACTTGCCTTGAATTGTCGTCATTGCGAAGGAGCCCAAGCGACTGCGGCAATCCAGCGCTCTTCCGCTCTTCTCGTAAGAGATCTCTGGATTGCCACGGCATGCGCTGCAGTCACTCGCAAGCTCCCAAACGCGCGCCGCGCATGCCTCGCAATGACGAATTAATGAGCTACGTTGTTGATTATGAAAAGTTCGCCATGCTGTGCTTTTCGCCCCAACGGGGCAGCACAAGTTAGCCTGGGGCAACGCCCCAGGAAAACCGGACCACGGAAGCCAGAGCCCTGAAGGGGCGAACCATGGTCGGATGCTGGCGCGGTTCGAGGCGTCGTGCACCCGGCTTCCGATGCTGTTCGCACCAGGCGCCTCGCTCTTGCCCTTCCTCCGCGTCCTCCGCGTCTCCGCGTGAGACCGCTCTTGCTGGTTCATGGCCCGTGTGCACAACGGGTCGGAAAAGGGGTCTCGCAATGACGGAGCTATAAGTCTCGTCCTGTGCCGAACCATGGCTGTGTGGATTCCCGCTGGAAAGACGGGTTGTCACCCCGCCCGCGCTACTGCCGCTTGGCGTCCACGCCGGTCTGGGCCACACTGCGCGCTTCATTCGCTCCTGGATACCGTCACGATGCTTGCCAGTCTGCTTGCCCTGCCCGCCCTGACACTTGCCGCTACCGCGCCGATCGACGCCAATGTGTCGCAACGCATCGCCAGTGGCGCGGCCGCGCCGGTGCTGGTGGTCTTGCAGGAACAGCCCGATGTCAGCGGGATCCGTGTGATTGCGCAGGGGGACGCGCGGCTGGCGGCGGTGGTCAGCACCTTGCGCGAACATGCCGAGCAGAACCAGCGAGCGTTGCGGGCCGAGCTGGATCTGCGTGGGGTGCGCTACCGTAGCCTGTGGGCGATCAATGCGATCGCGCTGGAGGCCGATGCGAGCACGCTGGACTGGTTGGCGCAACGTCCCGAAGTGGCGCAGATCGCCTGGGACGGCCCAAGTCGACGTCTGCCGACGGTCGAGCAGGACTTCGGGCCGAAGGCACCGACGGCGGTCGGTCCCGGTGTGACGTTGATCGGCTCCGAGACCGTCTGGGCCGCCGGCTTCCGTGGCCAGGGCGTGCTGATTGCCGGCCAGG
Source organism: Lysobacterales bacterium (assembly GCA_041745855.1). Classification (GTDB taxonomy): domain Bacteria; phylum Pseudomonadota; class Gammaproteobacteria; order Xanthomonadales; family SZUA-5; genus JAWLAT01. The sequence goes on from JBGTIE010000536.1 coordinate 1,439, forward strand.
ACACAGGTTATGAATGGACCCATCCTGCGCTGCAAGCGAGCTACGCCGGCTGGGATGGCGCCATTGCCGATCACAACTATCACTGGTGGGACGCGATCCATTCCGGCGGCGGATCTTGCGGTGCCAACGCGCAGGCGCCCTGCGACGACCACAACCACGGCACCCATACGATGGGCACGATGGTCGGCGACGACGGCGGTGCCAACCAGATCGGCGTGGCACCGGAGGCACGCTGGATCGCCTGTCGCAACATGGATGTAGGCGACGGCACCCCGTCGACCTATTCGGAGTGCTTCCAGTTCTTTCTCGCCCCGACCGACCTGAATGGCGCCAATCCCGATCCTGCTCGCGCGCCGCACGTGATCAATAATTCCTGGGGCTGCCCGCCGTCCGAGGGCTGCACTGATCCGAATGTGATGCGCACGCTGGTCGAGAATGTTCGTGCCGCCGGCATCCTGGTCGTCGTCTCGGCCGGTAACTCCGGCAGTGGCTGCAGCACCGTGACGACCCCGGCGGCGATCTACGAGGCCAGCTTCACGGTCGGCAGTACGACCCTGGCCGGCGCCATGTCCGGCTTCTCCAGCCGCGGCCCGGTCACCATCGACGGTAGCAACCGCTTGAAGCCGGACATCTCCGCGCCCGGCAGTTCGATCCGATCGAGTGTCCGCGGAGGTGGCTACAGCAGTTTCAGCGGCACCAGCATGGCCGGCCCGCATGTGGCCGGGGCAGCGGCGCTGCTGATGAGTGCCGACCCGACACTCTTGCGCGATCCGGACCGGGTCACCGAGCTGCTGCAAAACACCGCGGTGACCGTCACCTCGACCCAGGAATGTGGCGGCATCCCGATCACGACGATCCCGAATCACGTTTTCGGATATGGCCGTATCGACGTGGCGGCGGCCTATGCGCTGCTGCAGACGCAGATGACTCTGTTCGAGGACGGCTTCGAAGCGTTCGTGCCGACGGCGCCGGTCGAATAACCTGGAGCACGCGCCGATGGACCGCCTGGAACGGATCACCCGGTTGCATCGCAAGCTCTCGCTGGCGCGCACCGGTGTAACCCTGGATGCGCTGATGGCGGATCTGGGTTGTTCGAGGGCGACGATCTATCGCGACATTGCGTTTCTGCGGGACGCACTGGGTGCGCCGATCGAGAGCGACAACGAGACCCAGCGACTGAAGTACGCCCCGCACCCCGGCGAGCAGTTTGAGCTACCGGGCTTGTGGTTGAGCGAGGACGAGATATACGCGCTTCTGGTGGCGCAGCAAACGCTAAGCGCACAGAGCGACGGATTGCTGGCCGAAGCACTGGGTGATCTGCGCCCGCGGCTGAAGAGGGTCATGGGCGACCGAATCGACCGGCTCGGCCGGATCCGGGTGCTCAAGCAGGGCGCGCGCAAGGTCGCCGAAGGTGTGTTCGCGGCGGTCGCCAATGGTGTGCTGGAACGGCGCCGGCTGCGCTTCGACTACCGTGCCCGGTCGACCGACGAGCGCACCCGGCGTTATGTCTCACCGCAACGCCTGATCCATTACCGCGACAACTGGTATCTGGACGCCTTTGATCACGACCGCACCGCGCTGCGCAGCTTCTCGCTCGATCGCATCAACCAGGCCCAGATCGTCGACGAGCCGGCCGAGGATCTGCCGGATGAACGGCTGGATGCCCAGCTCGGTGCGGGCTACGGCATCTTCTCCGGCCCACCACGTGGCATCGCCACCCTGCGCTTCACCGCCCACGCCGCCCGCTGGGTGGCCGAGGAACGCTGGCACCGCGAGCAGCAGAGCCGCTTCCGCGAAGACGGCAGCTTCGAGCTGAAGGTGCCTTATGCGAATTCCCGCGAGCTGCTGATGGATGTGTTGCGTTTTGGTCCGGATTGCGAAGTCATTGCGCCGGCGAGTTTGCGGGAAGAGATGAGGGCGTTGTTGGTTCTTACTGAGTCGGCTTATTAGCAAAGCGCTCTTCTTACCCTTACCTCTACCCAAGCCTGAAACCCAAAACACCCTTCGCTCACCAAAAAAGCAACCTCAGGTCCCGCCTTGACGACCAACTCGCTGACAACGACCTGCTACATGTGCGCCTGCCGCTGCGGGATCCGGGTTCATCTGCAGGATGGGCAGCTGCGCTATATCGATGGCAATCCGGATCACCCGGTCAATCGGGGCGTGATCTGTGCCAAGGGGGCTGGCGGGCCCATGCAGCAGCGATCGCCAGCGAAGTTGACGGCGCCGTTGAAGCGGGTTGGGCCACGGGGGAGTGGGGAGTTCGAGACGATCGGCTGGGACGAGGCGCTGGATATGCTGGCGACTCGACTGGGCAGGATCCGGGCCGAGGATCCGAACAAGCTCGCCTTCTTCACCGGCCGCGACCAGTCGCAGGCGCTGACAGGCTGGTGGGCGCAAGCCTTTGGCACGGTCAACTACGCCGCGCACGGAGGTTTCTGCTCGGTCAACATGGCCGCAGCCGGGCTGTACACGATCGGCGGGTCCTTCTGGGAGTTCGGTGAGCCGGACTGGGAGCATGCGCGCACTCTGTGGCTGTGGGGCGTGGCCGAGGATCATGATTCCAATCCGATCAAGCTAGGTCTGAGCAAGCTGCGCCAGCGCGGTGCGAAGATCGTCGTGATCAATCCGGTTCGTACCGGCTACGGTGCGCTCGCCGATGAATGGATCGGCATCCGGCCCGGCTCCGATGGCGCGCTGGCGCTGGCGCTGGTGCATGAATTGCTGCGTACCGATCGCATCGATCTGGACTATCTGGTGCGCTATTGCAACGCCCACTGGCTGGTGATCCGCAGCCCCGGTGATCCGGCCGACGGCCTGTTCGCACGTGACCGCGAAGGTCGACCGCTGTGCGCGGTGCGTGGTGATCACGTACCGCGGCTGCTGCCCGCCGATGCGCCGGACCTGCAACCGCTGGTGGTCGGCGAAGTGCGCTTATCCGACGGCCGCGAGGCGGTGCCGGTGTTCCAGCTGATCGCCGAACGCTACCTGGCCCCTGAGTACGCACCGGAGGCCGCGGCGGAAGTGACCGGCATCCCGGCCGACACGATCCGCCGGCTGGCGCGCGAATTGGCCGAGACCGCCTTCGACCAGGCGATCGAGCTGGACCAGCCGTGGGTCGACGGGCATGGCCGCAGGCACGAGACGATAACCGGCCGGCCGGTCGCGATGCACGCGATGCGCGGCATCTCGGCCCACGTCAACGGTTTCCACACCGCGCGCGCGCTGCATCTGCTGCAGATGCTGCTGGGCGCGGTCGATACGCCGGGTTCCTTCCGCTATCAGCCGCCGTTCCCGAAGCCGATCCCGCCAGCCAATCGTCCGGGCCGGCGACGCGGTGCCGATGGTCGCCTTGACGCGGCGCCACTGGGCTTTCCGCAGTCGCCCGAGGACCTGCTGGTCGATGCCGAAGGGCGACCGGAGCGGATCGACCATGCCTGTTCCTGGGCCCATCCTCTGGCCGTGCACGGGATGCTGCACACGGTGATCCGCAACGCCTGGGCGGCCGATCCCTACCCTATCGACACGCTGTTTCTGTTCATGGCCAACATGAGCTGGAATTCGGCCATGAACACGGCCCAGACGATGGGCTGGCTGAGCGACAGCAACCGGGAGACTGGCGAATACAAGATCCCCTTCATCGTCTACTCCGACGCCTTTGCCTCGGAAATGGTCGCCTATGCCGATCTGGTCCTGCCGGACACGACCTATCTGGAGCGGCACGACGGTATCAGCCTGCTCGATCGGCCGATCTCCGACGCCGATCGCGCCGCCGATGCGATCCGCCAGCCGATCTTTGCCCCCGATCGTGATGTGCGACCGTTCCAGTCGGTATTGCTGGATCTGGGTGCACGCCTGGGTCTGCCGGGGATGGTCGACGCCGACGGCGCCCCCAGCTATCCGGGCGGCTATGCCGAATACCTGTGGAAACACGAACGTGCGCCCGGTGTCGGTCTGCTCGCCGGCTGGCGTGGCGAGGCCGGGGAAAGCCACGGCCGCGGTGCGCCGAATCCCGATCAACTGCAGCGCTACATCGAGCATGGCTGCCACTGGCAGCAGGAAATTCCCGCCGAAGCTCGCTACTACAAGATGGCCAACCGAGGCTACCTGGACTGGGCCCAAAGCCTCGGGCTTCTGCCCGGCGAGGTCGGCACCGCCCCGCCGATCGTGCTGCAACTCTACAGCGAGGCCCTGCAGCGCTTTCGGCTCGCTGCGCAGGGTCACGGCCGGGTCCAGCCGCCAGATAATCTGCGGGCGCGGGTGCAGCGCTATTTTGATCCGTTGCCAATCTGGTATGCGCCGTTCGAGTCGCAGACGGCCGCGGCCGCCGGCTACCCCCTGGCCGCGCTGAGTCAGCGCCCGATGTTCATGTACCACGCCTGGGGCTCGCACAACGCCTGGCTGCGCCAGATTGCCACCCGCAACGTGCTTTACGTCCATCCGGAAACGCTGGCGGCCAATGAACTGGAGAACGGCGGCTGGGCCTGGCTGATCAGCCAGAACTCGCGCATCCGGGTTCAGGTCGCCGCCTCGGACACGGTCGAGCCGGGCACGGTCTGGACCTGGAACGCGATCGGCAAGCGTCGCGGTGCCTGGGCCCTGTCCAAGGACGCGCCGGAGGCCAGCGATGGCTTTCTGCTCAATCATCTGATCTCCGACCAGTTGGCCGATCAGCCTCTGGCCAACGCCGACCCTGTCACCGGCCAGGCTGCATGGTTCGACCTGCGGGTGCGACTGGAAGCCTGCGCGGCGGGCGAAGCGGGCGTGGAACCGCAGTTCGAGACACTGGCGACCCCGCCCGGGCAGGTCGAGCCGCCGAAGCTGTTGCGGGTTGGGGCCAATTTGCGGCGAGAGTGGGAGCATGAGCGGTGATTGCCCGGTCATTCCGGCGAACGAATGAATTCGCTCACTAGTCGTGCATCACCGTAGAATGTGTCGGAACGGCGCGCTGAGCCCGAACAAGACCGAGGTAGTGCAGTGAGCGAGATCCTTGCCAATCTGGAAGCACAGGCACTGAAGCTTGCGCCTGAAGAGCGGGCGCTTCTGGTGCACCGGTTGATAGACAGTGTCTGGGAAAACCAATCCGTCGAGGAGGCCTGGGCAAGGGAAGTCGAACGCCGATGCGTCGCGATCGACTGCGGCGAAGATGAATTGCTGAACCCGACTGAAGTCATCCAGAGCCTGCGCCAGCAGATCTCGTGATCGTCCGGCTGTCGCGATCGGCAAGCAACGACTTGACTCATGCAACCCGCTACTACATGGGCGCAGCCGGTGCAGCGGTGGCGAGTTCCTTTCTTGACGATTTCGAACACTCCCTGTCGCTGATCAAAACCTTTCCCGACATTGGCTCGGGATGGGCACACCGAACTCGTCGTCTACCGCTGCGACGATTTCCATTCAGCGTCGTCTACCGGCCTACCCATGAGCTTGTCCTTGTCGTCGCCGTAGCTCATCACCGACGCGATCCAGAAATGATCGAGAAGAACTTGAGCAAATGACCGATCTCCCGAAGTCCACTACCCGCCGACTCGGGCTGGTCATCGACCTGGACCTTTGTGTTGGCTGTCATGCCTGCGCGGTGGCTTGCAAGAGCTGGAATTCCGGCGGCATGTCGGCGCCGTTGACCGACGAGCAGCCCTATGGCGGCGAACCGGAGGGGATCTGGTTCAACCGCATCCACAGCTACACCGCCGAGCGGCCCGAAGACCAGGGCGCGCCCTTGACCCTGCATTTCCCGCGCTCCTGCCTGCACTGCGAGAACGCGGTCTGCGTCACCGTCTGTCCAACCGGCGCCAGCCACAAGCGCGCATCCGACGGCATCGTGCTGGTCGACGAGTCCAAATGCATCGGCTGTCAGCTGTGCGCCTGGGCCTGTCCTTATGGCGCGCGCGAGTTCAGCGCGGTCGAAGGAGTGATGAAGAAATGCACCCTGTGCGTGGACCGGATCTATGACGAGAACCTCGCCGAGATCGACCGTCAACCGGCCTGCGTAATGGCCTGCCCGACCCGCGCCCGCCTTTTCGGTGATCTCGCCGACCCGGACAGCGAGGCCTCGCGCTACGCAGCGCAGCGCAGCAGCGTCGACCTGCTGCCCGAACTGGGCTACCAACCGGTCAACCGCTACTTGCCGCCGAGGGCGCGGCCGGCGACGACGACTACGGCCGCCGATACGCAGCCAGAGTATCAGCCGGAGCAACTGCCGCCGTTGTTGCGGTGGGTGGATCGGATGTTGCGGACCTGAGGGCCCAGGGCACAGGGCCCAGGGCCCAGAAGAGCGGCGCAAATTGCGGTTTTTTCTGGGCCCTGAGCCCTGGGCCCTGGGCCCTCAGGAGCACTACCCCGCTGAGCCCTGTTCCCGCACAAGAGTTTCAGTCAGTGCCCCAAGCACCCGATCCACCTTCGCCGCGTCGCTGCTGTGGCCCATTAGGCCGATGCGCCAGATCTTACCGGCAAGTGCACCGAGGCCGGCGCCGATTTCTATGCTGTGGTCGTTCAATAATCGACGGCGCACGGCGGCTTCGTCGACGCCGTCGGGGACCCGGACCGCGTTCAACTGCGGCAGGCGCGATTCCGGGGCGACCAGCAACTCCAGTCCCATCGCCGCCAGACCGTCGCGCAGACGCTCGTGATTGGTCTGATGACGTGCCCAGGCCTGCTCCAGACCTTCTTCGTGCAGCATCAACAGAGCCTCGTGGACGCCGTACAGCGCATTGACTGGCGCGGTGTGGTGGTAGCTGCGGGCGCCCTCGCCTTCCCAATAGTTCAGGCTCAGGTCCAGGAACCAACTCTGCACCGGCGTCTTGCGTGCCTTCAACGCTGCCAACGCGCGCTCACTGAAGCTCAGCGGCGAGATGCCGGGCGGTGCGGACAGGCATTTCTGAGAGCCGGAGTAGATCGCGTCGACACCCCAGCCATCGACCTCCAGCGGAATACCGCCCAGACTGGTCACCGCATCGACAATACTCAACATGCCGGCGTCGGTCGCCAGCCCGCACAGCAACTCGGCGTCCGAGCGCGCCCCGGTGGAGGTCTCGGCGTGCACAAAGGCGAGCGCCTTGGCATGGGGATGGGCGCGGATCGCTTCGCGCACCTTGTCCGGATCAACCGCGCTGCCCCAGGCGTCCTCGACCATCACCGGCGTGGCGCCAATGCGCAACACGTTCTCCTTCATCCGGCCGCCGAATACGCCGTTCTGACACACGATCACCGTGTCACCCGGCTCGATCAGATTGACGAAGCATGCTTCCATACCAGCCGAGCCCGGCGCCGAGATCGGAATCGTCAACCGGTTGTCAGTCCGGAAGGCCTGCCGCAGCATCGCCTTGAGCTCGTCCATCATCGATACGAAGGCCGGATCCAGATGACCAATGGTCGACCGCGCCAGGGCCGCCAGCACACGCGCGGGAACGTCAGACGGCCCGGGACCCAGCAGCAAGCGGACGGGCGGTTGGAATGGGGACATGGGCGGGCTCACTGGAAGGGCTGCGCAGTGTATCGACAGGTGAGCGCAGGAGAACAGGGCTGAGGGCTGAGGGCTGAGGGATCAGAAGAGCCGCGGCTGAGCGCGCAGGATGTCAGCGGCGGCCTTGTCGGAACCCCGAGTTGCACTCGGGTCGTCGCGCAGCGACGCGTCGTTTGACTTGCGATCAAGCTTCAATGCGTCAGCCGACTACCGGCGTCGCCTGACCTTGTTGCCCGAGTACAACTCGGGGTTCCGTTTAGTGCGCCGGCCTCACCGGGAACCCCGAGTTGCACTCAGGCCGTCACGCAGAAGCGCGTTGCTCCTGACTGGAACTGGAACTGGCTACTGGAACTGCTCTTTCTGACCCCTCAGCCCTCACCCCTCAGCCCTGCTGTCAAATCAGCCCCGCTCTAGTCAAGCATACTCCGCAGCATCCACGCGTTCTTCTCGTGGATCTGCATGCGCTGGGTCAGCAGGTCCGCAGTAGGTTCGTCACCGGCGGCATCGGCGGCCGGGAATATACTGCGGGCGGTTCGCACGACCGCTTCCTGACCCTCGACCAGCAGCCGGATCATCTCCTTCGCCGTGGGCACCTCGGTTTCTTCCTTGATCGTCGTCAGGGCGCCGAACTGCCGATACGACCCCGGTGCGAAAACGCCGAGGGCGCGGATTCGCTCGGCAATCTCGTCGACCGCCAGGGCGAGTTCGGTGTACTGGGTTTCGAACATCGTATGCAGCGTGCTGAAACTCGGCCCGGTGACGTTCCAGTGGAAGTTGTGAGTCTTCAGGTACAAGGTGTAGCTGTCGGCCAGCAGGCGTGACAAACCATCGGCAATCTGTTCGCGCTGTTCGGTCGGGATACCAATATTGATCTGCATGATTGTTGCCTCCATCAAGGACTACGCCAAGTTTAGCGGACCCACAATAAGATATGAAATCTATTGCATTCATCTGTTCGATAGCCAGCTTATATGCCAGCTGAAGCTCAGCTGCGCGGCCGCCTGAGCCAGGTTCCGGCCCGCATGTGGCCGTTTCTGCAGCGCCGACTAGCCAAGCTGCAGCCGGGTGACGAGACCGCGCTGGCGGCGCTGACGCGGGACATCGAGG
>JBGTIE010000537.1:0-2182 GCA_041745855.1 Lysobacterales bacterium
CCGCGGCAAGCGGCTGCGGCGCAAGGCCACCGGCAGCGCCAGCGCCAGCACCTCACCCAGTTCGCGCTGATAATAGTCGGCGGCAAAGCGCAGCATCTGCCACAGGTCCGGCGTGAACCAGGGCTGCTGGTCAAGCACTTCCAGCACCGGCTTGAGGGCCCGACCGGAGTCATCGACGGCCGAGCTGCCGACGACGAAGCCGACGCGCTGGCGCGGGCCGAACTCGACCTTGACCCGACAGCCCAGTGGCGGCACCGGGCCGTCATGCAGGTAGTCGAAGGGCCCGCGCACCGGCGCCGGGATGGCGATCTGCAGGACACAGGCCGGACTCTCCTGCGGGGTCACCGAAGCGCCACCTGAACGGGTAGCCGCTCGCACTTATGCACAAGCTGGAACCGGCTGGAACAGCACCTTCCCGCTTTGTCAAGAGATTGCAACATATTTATTTCTGACTTTCCAAGTCATTGTTTTTTCTACATCCACGCCAACTGCTTAGGAATCCGCCACGGCAGCCAAAAGCGCGACACCACAAGCCTTTGCGGACTGCCGCGGAAGGCCCGTCCACAGGCTTATCCACAGGCGCTGTGGACAACCCCGGAAGCCTGCGGTCGATCAATCACTTGCATGGTTTAGCTCGGCAAAGTTTCAACTATTGTCCATAACTGACACGGCACGTCGCCGCCCTCCACAGTGGTCAACCAATACCGCGCTGGCACGTTGTAGCGGGCGGACCCAGCAAGGGACGAAGGACTATGATCGTCGCCAGTGCGGCGCAGGGTACAGGGGAGGTCGGGCGGGTGCGGGAGGACGCAAGGGTACTCCAGCGTGCGGCGCTCGACGGCTTTCTGCGCCAGATCGAACGCAAGGCCTTGCGCATGGCTGAACTGGCCACGCGCAACGTCGACGATGCGCTGGAACTGGTGCAGGACGCGATGCTCGGATTTGTCCGCCACTACGCCGACAAACCACAAACAGACTGGTCGCCACTGTTTTACAAGGTGCTGGATAGTCGTCTGCTCGACTTCCATCGCCGCCGCCAGGTGCGCAACCGCTGGATGGTGTACTTCAGCGACAATCGACGGCCGGCCACGGTGGAGGACGAGGCCGATCCGCTGCAGGCGGTGCCGGACCTTGACGGCGCGCAGCCGCTGCAACGGCTGGAAGGCAGTCAGGCAATGGCCGATCTGCAACAGGCCCTCGGCCAGTTGCCGGATCGACAACGCCAGGCTTTCCTGTTGCGTCATTGGGAAGGCTTTGACGGCGCCACTACCGCACGCATCATGGGTTGCACCGAAGGCAGCGTAAAAACCCATCTATCACGTGCCATGCACGCACTGCGGCAACGACTGGAGAATCATCGATGAGCTTCGAGATGGATCAGGCCGAACAGGCCCGCATCAAGGCGCTGCTCGACGACAGCCTGCAGGATTTCGATGCGGCCACCCTTTCGCGATTGAATCAGGCCAGGCAGCGAGCGCTGCAACTGAGTGAGCGCAGGCGCCGATCGACCTGGCGCCGACCGGCACTGGGTCTGGCGCTGGCCAGCGCGATGTTGCTGCTGCTGGTGCCTGCACGCACGCCGCCACCGCCGGTCGAAGGCGGCTTGCCGGAAACGAGTCTGAGTCCGAGTCTGAGCCCCTTGGAAATCGCCCTGCTGAGCGATGCCGAGGACCTGGATCTGGTCGAGAACCTGGAGTTTTACGCGTGGCTGGAGTTGGAAGAGGATTGGGATGGATCGTCCTGATACTGCTCGCCAGCGGCGTTGCCGCAGCCGAGCCGGATCCGGCCACAACACTGCCGAGCCGCGAACTACTGCTCTATCTGGCGCAGTTCGATGGCGCGACCGAAGGGGCCATCGACCCGCTCGAACTGGAGGCCCTGCCGCCAGCTCAACTGGCCGCGGAGCCAGTCGCGGCGCCTGCCAGGGAGGACGATAATGAGAAGCAATGATGCCACGGGCGCCCCCTTGACGCGCCGCCGCCGAGGCGGCCTGCTCCATTGGCTGCTGGTGCTGCTGTTATGGGGTCCAGCCATTGCGGATACCGACTGGACGTCACTTACGCCCGAGCAGCAGCGCGTCCTGACTCCCTTTGCCGAGGAATGGGACAGTCTGGACAAGGCCGCCCGCGAGCGCTTGCTACTGGCCAGTGAGCGCTGGCTCGCCGCCGCCCCCGAGCAGCGC
>JBGTIE010000538.1:0-1926 GCA_041745855.1 Lysobacterales bacterium
CTGCGCCAACCACGCACACCACGTGGGCAGGGCGACGACATGCGCGGTGGCTATCTGGGTCCGGCCTACGCCCAGCACGACATCGACGCCCGGCTGAATGCGGTCGGCGCGGTCTTTGATCGCCTCGCAGATGACGAAGCGCTGGCCGAAACGGCGGCCATTGATCTGGCCGATGGCCGCGCGCTGGGCTGGTTCCAGGGCGCGATGGAGTTCGGCCCGCGCGCGCTCGGCGGCCGATCGATCCTGGCCGACCCCCGCCGCGCCGACATGCAGCGCACGCTGAACCTGAAGGTCAAGTTCCGCGAGTCCTTCCGCCCCTTTGCACCGGCCGTGCTGCGCGAGGATGTTGGCGACTGGTTCGAACTGGACGGTGACAGCCCCTACATGCTGCTGGTCGCCGACGTTGCCGCGAAACGTCTGCGAACGCCGACGTACGCCGATACCCAAACCGACTCGAACGCGACAGCCGATTCGGTTGCCGCGACTCTGGCCCGCCTCTACGCCGAGCGCAGCGAGATTCCGGCCGTGACCCATGTCGATGGCTCGGCCCGGGTGCAGACCGTGCACGCCGACAGCAACCCCTTGTTCCACGCCCTGCTGACTCGTTTCAAGGCCCGCACCGGCTGCCCGGTGCTGGTCAACACCAGCTTCAACGTCCGCGGCGAGCCGATCGTCGGCAGTCCCGAAGACGCTTTCCGCTGCTTCATGGGCACCGACATCGAACGCCTGGCCATCGGCCGCTGCTATCTGCGCAAGGAAGCCCAGATCGCGGCCAGTACGCGCGGCTACGAGGGTGGGTTTGCGCTGGACTGACTGCGATCAAAGCGGATCTCGCCGCCGACGATGGTCAGATCGACTTTCGTGTCCGCCAGCTCCGACTCATCGATTTCCAGGATGTCATGCGACAGCACGACGATGTCGGCCAGCTTGCCGGGCTTGAGGCTGCCGACGCGGTCTTCGTCGAAGCTGGCGATGGCGTTGTTGATCGTGTAACTGGCCAGCGCCTCGGCGCGGCTCATGGCTTGCTCTGGATGGAATTGTTCGCCGTTGGCCATCCGGCGTGAGACCGAGGCCGCAAAGGAGGCAATCGGGTCGATCGGCTCGACCGGAACGTCGGTGCCGTTGCCGATCAGCGCACCGCTGTCGATCAGGCTGCGCCAGCGATAGGAGGTCGCGCGGGCGCGCTCTACGCCCAGTCGGGTCGGCACCCACGGACCGTCAGAGGTGCAATGCACGCCCTGCACCGCGGCGATGATGCCGAGCTCGGCGAAGCGCGGCTGATCGACCGGGGCGACGTGCTGGGCATGCTCGATGCGCCAGCGCAGCGCGGCGCCGTCGGTTTCGCTTTCGGCCCAGATCCGCGCGTACAGGTCCAGCAATTCGCGGTTGGCGCGATCGCCGATCGCGTGGGTGTTGAGCTGATAGCCGTGCTTGAGCGCGATCTGCGCGGTAAGGGCGATATCTTCGAGAGGTTCGAGCACCAGGCCGGTACTGTCGGGCAGGTCGGCATAGGGTTCGAGCAGCCAGGCTCCGTGCGCGCCGAGGGCACCGTCGAGCTGGCGCTTGATCGAACGCACAGCGAGAAAATCATTGCCCTTGGCGATCGTGCGATAGCTCGGCAGCAGCCGCTCCATGTCCGCGTTGCTCTCACGCCGGACCATTACGTTCAGGCGCACCGGCAGGGCGCCCTGAGCCGCCAACTGGCGGAAAAAGTCGATCTCGGCAAACGATGCGCCGGCGTCGTGGAAGGAGGTCACGCCGTGCTTGAGCGCCTCAATACCGGCCAGTTCGACCCGCTCGCGCAACAGCAGTGCCTGCTGGGCCGGGCTGAGGCGGGCGTTGTATTCGGCCAGCGCGGCACCGGGCAGGCGCTGCGCCGTCTCGCGCAGCAAACCGCTGGGCTGGCCCTCGGGGGTGCGCACGATC
>JBGTIE010000539.1:0-6629 GCA_041745855.1 Lysobacterales bacterium
TCTGATCGCCGGCAATACCTGTCTATATGGAGCAACCGGCGGTGAGTTCTATGCCGCGGGCGTGACCGGCGAACGCTTCGCGGTGCGCAACTCCGGCGCCCAGGCGGTGGTCGAGGGGGCCGGCGATCATTGCTGCGAATACATGACCGGCGGCGTTGTCGCGGTGCTCGGCCGCACCGGGCTGAATTTCGGCGCCGGCTTCACTGGCGGCTTTGCCTACGTGCTCGATACCGACCGCGATTTCGTCGACCGCTACAATCATGAGCTGATCGACATCCAGCGCATCTCGACCGAGGGCATGGAGCACTACCTGCAGCATCTGCGCGGACTGATCGAGTCACATGTGGAGTACACCGACAGCGTCTGGGGTCAGATCCTGCTGGAGGGCTTCCGTGACTTCCTGCCCAAGTTCTGGCTTGCCAAACCGAAGGCGGCAAGCATGGAATCGCTGGTTGACAGCCTGAAGCGGGCAGCCTGAGGGCTCAAGGAGCAATGCAGATGGCCACCCGATTCCTCGAATTCCTCGAAATCCCGCGCAAGATGCCGGCCGAAGTGCCGGTGGCCACCCGCATCCAGGGTTGGGGCGAGATCTACGGCGAGTATGTCAACGGCGAGTCTGCCGAACAGTCCGCCCGCTGCCTGGACTGCGGCAATCCCTATTGCGAATGGAAGTGTCCGGTCCACAACTACATCCCGCGCTGGCTGGATCTGGCGCGAGAGGGGCGGATCATCGAGGCGGCCGAGTTGTCGCACGAGACCAACCCGCTGCCGGAGATCTGCGGCCGGGTGTGCCCGCAGGATCGTTTGTGCGAAGGCGCGTGCACACTGGAGGACGGCTTCGGCGCGGTCACCATCGGGGCGATCGAACGCCAGATCACCGACCAGGCCTTTGCGATGGGCTGGCGCCCGAAGGTGGCCGAGCGGGTGGACGGCAAACGGGTCGCGGTGGTCGGCGCGGGACCGGCCGGACTGGCCTGCGCTGACCGTTTGGCGATCAAGGGCATCGAAACCGTGGTCTTTGATCGCCAGCCGGAGATCGGCGGCCTGCTCACCTTCGGCATTCCGCCCTTCAAGCTCGACAAGGACATCGTCCGGCTGCGCCGACAGGTGCTCGAAGGCATGGGCGTGAGCTTCCGACTCGGAGTCGAGATTGGAGTAGATGTCAGCATTGACCAGCTGCTGCAGGACTTCGATGCGGTGTTCCTGGGCTTGGGCACCTACGCCGCGCTCGATGGCGGATTGCCCGGACTGGAGCTCAAGGGCGTGCACAAGGCATTGCCTTACCTGATCGGCAACGTCAATCCGCTGCTCGGGATTCGCACTGGCCAGCCGAAGATTGATCTGGAGGGCAAGCAGGTCGTGGTGCTGGGCGGTGGCGACACCGGCATGGATTGCAACCGCACCGCGATCCGCCAGGGCGCCGCCAGCGTCACCTGCGTCTATCGACGTGACGAGGCAAACATGCCCGGTTCGCGGCGCGAGGTGAACAACAGCAAGGATGAAGGCGTCCAGTTTCTGTTCAATCGCCAGCCGCTGGCAATTCTTGGCCAGGATCGGGTCGAGGGTGTGCTGGTGGTCGAGACCGAACTGGGCCCGGCTGACGCCAATGGCCGTCGACGGCCGCAGAATGTGTCGGGGAGCGAAAGCGTGCTGCCGGCCGACGCGGTCGTGATTGCCTTTGGTTTCCAGCCCGATCCGCCTGAGTGGATTGGAACTCTGGGCATGGGGCTCGATCCGCAGGGACGTTTGCAGGTGGCCGCGGAAACGACCGCGCTGCCATTCCAGACCAGTCATCCGCGGATCTTCGCCGGTGGCGACATGGTGCGGGGTGCTGACCTAGTTGTGACGGCGGTTTACGAGGGTAGAGAAGCGGCGGCGAGCATCTTGCGCGCACTGCAGGTGTAGCTCAAATTGCCGTCGGCGGGAACCGCTGGGTCACGCCCGCCAAGAGTCGCATCTGACGTGCTGATCTACTGAAGCTTTTCTCGGTTTTGCAGTGGAATCAGTCGATACTTTTCATAAAGTGCAGTGCTACCATCCTCGCCGTTTACACGTGGCCGCCCCGGAGTGACTTGCGATGAATATAAGAAGAATTGCTGCGATCTTGCTGTTGTGTCCCGCCGCGCTGTTCGCGCAGGGTGTGCTGGAGGATATCGTGCTGCCGTCAGCGCTGACCCAGTCCAATGTCCGAATCGGTGGAGGCGCTTGCCCCACGCCGCCCACCATCATCTATAACACGACTCGCGTCGCCAATCAGGGCGCCGAGATCACCGGGGCCGCCAACGGTCCCTTGACTTGCATGGCCGACCTGATCGTGCTCGACGCGGTCTCTACCGAGCGCTCGGTTTGCGAAGTCGAAGTCGACGTGTTCACGCTGGCCGCTGTCACACCGTTCGACTTGACGATGGAGTTCTACACCGCCTGTACGACCAATGGCGTCGCCGGCTCGGCCTGCGGTACCGGGCCTGGAACCCTGATTCCCGGGTCCACGGTTACCGTGACCGGCATCACACCGCCGGCGCTGGGTGCGATCTTCAGCGTGGTCTTTCCCTATCCTGCCGGGCTGGATCTGAGTGGCGAGGCGGACAACACGGTTTCGGTCAAGATCAACGCCAGCCGATCCGACGTGTTCTGGCGTATCAACGAAACGCCGACCGTGGGCACCATACCCGCCGGGGAGCCGGCGACCAGCTTCGTCGAACGTTGCGGCAGTGCCGCCAACAACAATGGTTGCCAGCGTAATTTCGGCGTCAACAACAACTTCGGCATGACGATTCGCGCCGTGGAAGGTACCCAGGACGCCGATCTGTCGATTACCAAGACCAACGGTGTGGCCAGCTCCACCCCTGGCACCGACACGACCTACACGATCGTGGCGAGCAACGCCGGTCCCACTCCGGTGATCGGCGCGACCGTGACCGACACCTTCCCTGCCGCCTGCACGGCGGTCAGCTGGAGCTGTGTGGCTGCCGGTGGCGCCACCTGCACCGCCGGTCCCACCGCGGGCAACATCAATGATCTGATCGACTTGCCGGTCGGCGGCACCGCGACCTACAGCGCGGTCTGCAGCATCGCCGCCAGTGCGGTTGGTACGTTGGTCAACACCGCAACCATCACCGAGCCCGGCAGTGTCACCGATCCGGACCAGACCAACAACAGCGCGACCGATACCGACACGCTGGTCGCGAGCGCCGATGTCAGCATCATCAAGACCGCCGCGGCGGTCGATCCGGTGGTCATCGGCTCGACCATTACCTTCACCCTGACGGCCAGCAACGCCGGGCCGTCGGATGCCACAGCGGTGACGGTCACCGACGCGCTGCCGGCCAACGTTACCTACGTCTCCAACACCTGCGGCGCGACCTTCGCCGCACCGACCGTGACCTGGAACATCGCGACACTGGCTGCTGGCGCATCGCTCGTGTGCGACATCGTCGTTACGGTCAACAACTTTGGCCCGATCAGCAATACCGCCACGATCACCGCCGCTGGCGACCCGAACGGTGCCAACAACAGCTCGACCGTGGTCTTGGGCGGCGTGCCCTTCCCGGCCGATGTGGCGATCACGATCAGTGCCGCCCCGGCCGGCGGCCTGGCGGTCGGCGACACCTTCGTCTACACCGTTACCGGCACCAATAACGGTCCGGGCGACGCAACTGGCCTGTTGTTCAACCTGACCCTGTCGAACAAGCTGTCGTTCGTCAGCAGCGATTGCGGCGCGGTACTCACCGGCAACGTGGTGAGCTGGAGTGTGCCGACCCTGGCCAACGGCGCCAGTACGAGCTGCCAGGTCACGGTGGCCGTGGTGCTCGGTGGCGACATCACCTCCTCTGCCACGGTCAGCACGACCACGGTCGATCCGAACCTGAGCAACAACAGCGCGACCATCACGGTCGGCTTCGACGCGGTGCCAGTCCCGACGCTCGATAGACTCGGCCTGTTGCTGGCCGGCCTGCTGCTGCTTGGCCTGGGTCTGGTGGCCATGCGTCGCTTCTGATCCAAAAGTTGTCAGCTTCCGGACAAGGGCCGCCTTCGGGCGGCCTTTGTTTGTAAGCCTCTTTGACGGCGCGGTGCACCTCGGGTAACCTTCGCCGCGCGCTGCCCTGCGCAATGGAGCTCACAAGATGAACATGATTCGATCGGCCGCCGCTGTTGCGGCGTTGTTGCTGTCCCCGCTGGCTTTTGGCCAGGCGACCGAAAGCGCCCCTTCCGGCGTGGAGGCGCAAGTCCCTTTCTCCACCCCAACCGCGGTCTGGGCCCTTGGTCCCAACGTGCTCTTCAACAACGGACCGGTCGCCAACAGTCTGGGTACCGGCGCCGGCGGGGCCGACGAAAGCGTGCTGCAAACCACCAGCTTGGGCATGAACACGCTTGGTTTTGGCCATCAGGTGCTCAACGGCAACCGCATGGCCGATGACTTCACCGTCCCGGCTGGCGGCTGGCTGATCGACAGCTTCACCTTCTTCGCCTATCAGACCAATTCGCCGACGACCTCGACGATGACCGAGGTCAACATGCGCATCTGGGACGGCGTTCCCGCCGCACCCGGCTCGAACATCGTGTTCGGTGACAACACCACCAATGTGATGACGGCAACCGCTTTCACCAATATCTTCCGGGTCACCGAAACCACCACCGGGACGGCCACCAACCGCCCGATCATGGCGCAGACCGTCGGTGGCCTGAGCCTGTTGCTGCCCGCCGGCACCTACTGGGTCGACTGGCAGTCCGGCGGCTCTCTGGCGTCCGGTCCGTGGGCTCCACCGGTGACGATCACCGGCACGGCAATCACCGGCAACGCCCTGCAGTCGACAGTCGACAACGGTGCGACCTGGGCGCCAGCCAACGATACCGGCACCAATACGCCACAGCAGGCGTTGCCCTTTATCATTACCGGTACGCTGCCGAATGCCGATGTGTCCATCGTCAAGACCGCCGCCGCGCCTGCCGCACCAGTGGTAGGCGACACCGTCACCTTCACCCTGGCGGTCAGCAATGCCGGCCCGGGTACGGCCGAGAACGTCGTGGTCACCGACAATCTGCCAGCCAACCTGACCTACGTCTCGAACACCTGCATGGCGGCTGTGGCTGGCAACACGGTGACCTGGACCATCGGCACCCTCGCCAACGGCGCCAACGCCAGCTGCGATATCGTCACCACAATCAACAACTTCGGCCAGATCAGCAATACTGCGACGGTCACCAGCACCAGCACCGATCCGAATCCGGCCAATGACAGCTCGACCGTGGTCCTGGGCGGCGTGCCCTTCCCGGCCGACGTGGCGATCGCGATCAGTGCCGTCCCGGCCGGTGGCCTGGCCGTCGGGGACACCTTCGTCTACACCGTTACCGGCACCAACAACGGTCCGGGTGACGCAGCTGGCCTGTTGTTCAACCTGACCCTGTCCAACAAGCTGTCATTTGTCAGCAGCGACTGCGGTGCGGTACTCACCGGCAACGTCGTGAGCTGGACTGTGCCGACGCTCGCCAACGGCGCCAGCACCAGCTGCCAGATCACGGTGGCAGTTGTGCTTGGCGGCGACATCACCTCCTCGGCCACGGTCAGCACGACAACGGTCGATCCGGACTTGAGCAACAACAGCGCGACCATCACGGTCGGCTTCGAAGCGGTGCCAGTCCCGACACTTGATAACCTTGGCCTGCTGCTGGCCGGCCTGCTGGTGCTCGGCTTGGGTCTGGTGACGGTGCGTCGCTTCTGATCCTGAGTCCACGGCTTCACGACAAGGGCCGCCTTCGGGCGGCCTTTGTTTTGGTGGAGCAGGGCTGAGGGCAAGTGCAGCGATGGGAAGCGGGGAGTCGGGGTCGGAATCGGAATCGGAATCGGAATCGAGAGCGACGACATAAGCTTTGGCCCCGCCAACGACTTGAGGTGTACTAGACAATCATCAATAACGCCGTGGCTACAGGATTCACGAGGAGGAAGTCGGATAGGCCGGGCAACGGATCGATTCCGACCCCGACCCCGATTCCGACCCCGAGCAGAGCGCGCTGGCACAGAACTCTTCGAATCGCACCCCCTCAGCCCTCCTCCCATTGACATCACGGCCCCCATTGGCTCAGAATGCACGGCTCGTTTGTGGAGGGATACCCAAGCGGCCAACGGGGGCAGACTGTAAATCTGCTGGCTTACGCCTTCGGTGGTTCGAATCCACCTCCCTCCACCATCCGAATGAATGCTGCGGCGCGGGAGTAGTTCAATGGTAGAACTTCAGCCTTCCAAGCTGATTGTGCGGGTTCGATTCCCGTCTCCCGCTCCAACTTCCGGGTTGTGGCGGCAGGCAGGCTCGGCTGGCTCCAGTTTCGGATGTGCAGGCCATCTACGTCACATCAGCAGCTTAGTTACGACGCCAATGCCCATGTAGCTCAGTTGGTAGAGCACTCCCTTGGTAAGGGAGAGGTCGCCGGTTCGATTCCAGTCGTGGGCACCATTTTTGAGCGGTACGCAATCACTATCAGACGCGCGAGGCAGTCATGTCCAAGGAAAAGTTCGAGCGTAAAAAGCCGCATGTCAACGTGGGCACGATTGGCCACGTCGATCACGGCAAGACGACGTTGACGGCGGCGCTGACGAAGGTCGGTGCGGAGCGTTTCGGCGGCCATTACAGTGC
>JBGTIE010000540.1:0-2378 GCA_041745855.1 Lysobacterales bacterium
AACTGTCGCGCCGTGATCTGCGCACGCTTGCCTTGGTGCTGCTGCGCGATGCCGATGGCACTCCGCAACGTGTACTAGCTTTTGCCTGGGCCGACGCGGACGCCGAGAACGCCGGCGTGGCGCGCTTCCTGGGTGGCTTGAGCCGATTCCTGGGGCGTCTGTTGATTGGCGCTGCACTGCGCCCACAGCAGCAGCAGACAGCAGCACGCGCATGACCGCGCAACGCACATCCGTGTCCATCTGGTTGGCTCTGCTCTTGCTTATGTTTGGCATGTCGAGCGTGGCGCAGGGCTTCGACCACAGTCACAGCGCTTGGACCGAGCTGCTGGGCCAGCATGTGCACTGGAACAAATCCGGAACCTCCAGCGGCGTCGACTACGCCGGCTTTGCACAGCAGCATGACAGCCTGAGCGCGTACCTCGACCAGCTTGCCGTAGTCGGCGAGGTAACGTTCCAGGGCTGGTCGCTCGAACAGCGCCAGGCCTTCTTGATCAATGCCTACAACGCACATACCGTTGCCCTGATCCTGACTGCCTATCCAGAGATCAAATCGATCAAGCAGCTGGGCAACTGGTTCCGCACGCCATGGAAGCGGCCGGTCGCCACGCTGCTCGGCAAAAAGCGCAGCCTGGACGACATCGAACACGGTCTGCTGCGCGGCGCGCCGGACTTCGCCGAGCCACGCATTCACTTTGCGGTGAACTGTGCATCCATCGGTTGCCCGGCCTTGCGCCATGAAGCCTTTGTGGCGGATCGACTCGATCAGCAGCTGGAAGACCAGACGCGTCGCTTCCTGGCGGACCGCAGTCGCAACCGTCTGCGCGGCGAGGGACCGGTGCGGGCGGAAGTCTCGGCACTCTTCGACTGGTACGCGGCCGACTTCGGCGCTGACGCGGGCGTAGGCCGTTTCCTTGCGCGCTATGCCGAACCCCTCGATGCCAGCGCGGCCCAGGTCAAGGCGCTGCGCGAAGGGCGGTTCGAGCTGCGCGCGCTGGACTACGACTGGGCGCTCAATGAGCACCGGCAATGAGCGCTCGCCTTTACGACTGCTGGGATAGCTTCCTGGCGCTGCCGCGTTGGGTGCAGCTTTGGCTGGCCCTGGTGCTGGTGCCGGTCAACCTGAGCTGCCTGTTGCTGCTGGATACATCAACCGGCAGGGCCGGCGCTCTGGCCTTTGCTGTGGTGGTGGCCGGCAACTTGCCGATCATGCTGGTCGAGCGCGGCATGAGCCGGTTGATGGCGCTGCCGCATCTGGTCGCGTGGTTCCCGCTGCTTGCCTGGCTGGGGTACTCATTGATGTCTTCACCCGGGCTGGAGGGCGCAGAGCGCGGGCTGGCCTGGGCGCTCTTGCTGGTGAATGGTGTTTCGCTGCTCTTCGACATGTCCGATTCGTGGCGTTGGCTGCGCGGAGAACGCGCGGTGCCGCGACGCTCGCACGCCTCCCGCTGAGTGACGGATCTTCAGGCGGCGAATCCTTTTGCCTAGTCAGTCGCTCTTTCAATTACCACAGTCAACGGCTCCGGAGCCTCTGCAACTCATGAAGACCTCCTGCACTCCTGCCGCACTCACCTGTGTGTTGCTGCTGCTTGGACTACCAGAAGCCCTTCTCGCGCAGTCAGCAGAGCCGCTGCCCGCGGAGGCGCGCATGCTCGATGCCGTGCAGGTAACGGCGCAACGCCGCGCTGAGGACCTGCAGGATGTACCCCTCGCGGTTTCGGTCATCGAGACCGAGGCCCTGCAGGCCTACACGGCGGCGGCCCCCGACATCCTGGTGCTGGGTGGACGCGTGCCCAGCGTGCATGCCGAATCCTCGTTTGGGCGCACCTTCCCGCGTTTCTACATCCGCGGGCTCGGCAATACCGATTTCGACCTCAACGCCAACCAGCCAGTATCCATGGTGTACGACGGCGTGGTGCTGGAAAACCCGACCTTGAAGGGTTTTCCCATTTTCGACCTGGACCGCGTCGAAGTGCTGCGCGGACCACAGGGCACGCTGTTCGGACGCAATACCCCGGGCGGCGTGCTGAAGTTCGAATCGGTGCGGCCCGACTTCAGCCAGGAGGGCTATCTGCGACTCGGCCTCGGTCGATTCGACACGCTGAATCTGGAGGCCGCACTGGGTGGTCCGGTCAATGACACGTCGGCCTATCGGATTTCGGTGCTGCAGCAGGAGCGCGGCGACTTCGTGCGCAACAGCGTGCTGGAGGGAGATCGCCGCGGTGGTTTCAGCGAAAGCGCCTTTCGCGGCCAATGGCTGCTGCAGCCCGATGCCGCTTTCGAGGCGCTGTTCCAGCTGCGCGCACGCCAGCTCGACGGCGGTTCGGCCATGTTCCGCGCCAACGGCGTCGTGCCCGGCAGCAACCGGCTGCTGCCGGGCA
>JBGTIE010000541.1:0-4109 GCA_041745855.1 Lysobacterales bacterium
GCTGCCTGGCCCGGTTCGGCGAGCGCCTGCGCAGTCTGGACCCGGCCTGGGTACGCGCGGTGGCGACCAACACGGTGCGCCAGCTGCACAATCCCAAATCCTTCCTGATGCTCGCCGAGACCGCCCTCGGCACCCCGATCGAGGTGGTTTCCGGCCGCGAGGAGGCACGTCTGATCTATCTCGGCGTCGCCCATGCGCTGTCCGAACAACGCGGCCGACGGCTGGTGGTGGATATCGGCGGCGGCAGCACCGAGCTGATCATCGGCGAGGGCTTTGAGCCGCTCGAGCGCGAAAGCACCCAGATGGGTTGCGTCGCCAGCACGCGACGGTTCTTTGCCGACGGCAAGGTGACGCCGAAGCGCTGGGAGACTGCCCGCGCTGCACTGGAGCTGGAACTGGCGCCATCAGCGCAGACCTTCCGCAAGCTGGGCTGGAAGCGGGCCTACGGCGCATCGGGAACGATGCGCGCGATCAGTGGCGTGCTTGAGCAACTCGGCGGTCCGGCCGGAGAAATCCGACGGCGCGACCTGAACCAGCTGATCGAGCAGACCATCGGTGCGGGCCAGATCGGCAAGATGCGCCTGCCCGGGCTCAGCGAGGACCGCCGCGCGGTGTTTCTCGGGGGGCTGTGCGTGATCGCTGCGGTGGTCACCCAGCTCGACCTGAGCGAGCTGAAGGTCAGCGACTACGCCATGCGCGAAGGCATCCTGTACGACCTGATCGGGCGCAGCCGGCACAAGGATCCACGCGAGGGCAGCGTCAAGAAGCTGGCCAGGCGCTATGGCGTGGATCAGGCGCAGGAAAAACGGGTCTGGCGCACCCTGACGCGGCTGTTCGATCAGGTCAGGGACGCCTGGGAGCTAAGTGAACTGGACCGTGAGTCGCTGTCTTTTGCGTCCAGGCTGCACGAGATCGGCCTGGCCATTGCGCACAGTCAGCACCATCAGCACGGTGCCTACATCGTCCGCCACACCGACCTGCCCGGCTTTTCAAAGCAGGAGCAGGAGCGGCTGGCGCTGCTGGTTGGTGCCCACCGGCGCTCGCTCGGCAGCACTTTGCCCGACAGCGTGAGCGAGTTGGAGCGACCGCATTTCGCCCGCCTGCTGACCCTGTTGCGACTGGCGATCCTGCTCAACCGCACCCGCGCCGAAGAACCCCCGGAGTCCTTCCAGTTGCGCGTCAGTCGCAAGGGCATCACCCTGCGTCTGGATGCCGGCTGGCTCGCCGCCCGCCCACTGACCCGCGCCGATCTGCTGCAGGAACGCGGCTATTTGCGGCCGTTGGGGATAGCGTTGAAGGTGACCAGCAAGAAGAGCAGGGCTGAGTAGAGCAGGGCCCAGGGCTCAGGGCCCAGGGCCCAGTAGAGCCAAAGCGGAGCGCCGTGGGATGTCGGTGAGCTCCGCGAACCGCACCAAACAGGGCCCAGGGCAAAGGGCCCAGGGCTCAGGGCCCAATAGACCCGCAGCGGAGCGCCGTGGGATGTCGGTGAGCTCCGCGAACCGCATCAAGCCGGGCCCAGGGCGAAGGGCCCAGGGCCCAGTAGAGCCGCAGCGGAGCGCCGTAGGATGTCGGTGAGCTCCGCGAACCGCATCAAGCCGGGGCCCGCAAGAGCGAGGACCGAAGTGCCGTAGGATGGTCGAGCGCGAGCCGATCGCCTGCGTCGGGGTGCGAGTCAGACAGAGGCAGTTTGGCAGTCAACCTCAGCTGGAAGTGGGCAGGCGCAGGATTTCGCCTACCTGGACTTGATCGTCGGGCTTGGCGTTGGTGCTGCGCAACTGGTCGACCGATACCCGGTGACGCTCGGCAATCACGCTCAGGGTCTCGCCACGGCTGACCACATGCGAGCGCGGTTTGGCGTTGGCCGCGATCCAGGTGCCGGGTGGCGGGCGCGAATGGAAGTAGTCGCGAATGCCTTCCATCACCGCATCGGCCAGCGCCGACTGGTGCTTGGGATCCTTCAGCTTCTTTTCCTCGGCCGGATTGCTGATGAACGCGGTCTCGATCAGCATCGATGGAACGTCCGGAGAGCGCAGCACAACGAAGTTGGCCCGCTCGACCTGCTTCTTGTGCGTCTTGCCGACCCGCTTGAGGGCCGCCAGTACCCGATCGGCGGCCTCGGCGCTGGCTTCCATCGACGCTCCTTGCGACAGATCCAGGAGCACCGCCGCCAGTGTGTCATCGCGCGTTTCCAGCGACACGCCGCCAACCAGGTCGGAGCGGTTCTCGCGCACGGCCAGCCAACGCGCTGCCTCGGTGCTCGCGCCGCGCGGCGACATCACATACACCGACGAGCCCGCCGCGCTCTGCGCATGGGCGGCATCGGCATGGATCGACAGGAAGAGATCAGCCTTGGACTCGCGTGCCTTCTTGAAGCGTTGCTGCAAAGGAATGAAGTAGTCGCCGTCGCGGATCAGCACCGCCTGCATGCCCGGTTCGCGATCGATGCGCGCTGCCAGTTGTCGCGCAACCGCCAGGGCAACCACCTTCTCGTGCGTGCCGCCCGGTCCGATTGCTCCCGGATCCTCGCCCCCATGGCCGGCATCGATCGCCACGATGACCTTGCGCTGGCCGCCCTCCATGGTCGGCTCCGGCACCCGGATGACCGGCTGCGGCTGCGGCTGACTGGCGGGATACAGATCGACCACCAGACGATGCCCATAATTTTCCGCCGGAGGCAGCAGGAAACTCTTGACCTGCGCCTTTTCGGCAAGATCGAAAACGACCCGCAGCTTGTTCTGTTCGGGTTGGCCACTGCGCAACCCGCTGATCGCGCCACTGCCCGCCGGCAGCGCATTGGCCAGTTGGCGCGCCTGGTCGATATCCAGTACCAACCGATCCGGGCCTTCCAGCGTGAACACCTTGTATTGCGCCTTGCCACTAAGATCGAAAACGGCGCGGGTGTACTCCGGCCCGGCCCAAACGCGCACGCCCTTGACCTCGACTGCGGCAGCCCAGGCCATCTGTGTGCAGCAGAGCAGGATTGGAATAAGGCGGCGCATTTCTCTCACGGCGAGCCCGGGCCACCCTATTGAACGCTACAAAAGATCGGAAATCAAGCTTCAAGTCCTTTTTAATCCGATAGTTAGGGTGGAGTGTTTAGAAAGTGCGCGAGATGGGCACGAGAATTGGGGTTGGTCGCTAGTTGCCGCCAGGGCTGAGGGCTGAGGGCTGAGGGGTCAGAAGAGCAGGGCGAGGGCCCAGACGAGCCGTGGCCGGGAGAGCCAGGCTCAGGGCCCAAGGCCCAGACCGGGGTCGAGGTCGGGGTCGGGGTCGGGGTCGGGGTCGGAATCGGAATCGGGGTCGGAATCAAGGGCAACGACCCGGTGGGCGGTGTTGGAGTGCGGCGCGATTGGTGTATGTTCTGGCGGTCCGTGGTTCTCTGTCGGCCGATGAGAACACCAGCTATCGTGTTGATGCCCGGTAGGCCCGACAACGGATCGATACCGATTCCGATTCCGACCCCGACCCCGAGAGGAGCTCTGTCCCCCAGCCGCGCCGAAACGGCGCCGCACCGGGTCGTGCCCTGCCCTGACCCCTCAGCCCTCAGCCCTGTGTACGGTGAGGGTCCAGTCGCCCCGGGTCGGTACGCTTATTCGCGCAACAAACACCGGCGTCCTCGATGTCGCCGGCTTTTCCTGACCCCTCAGCCCTCAGCCCTGGGCCCTCGCTCGATGAAGCGCTCCCGCACAATCTACCTTGCCCCTCCACCTGCGCAAACAACTCGGCTACGTCGGGCTCAACGGCCTCCCAGCGCAGCATCCGACCCGGCTCGGCGTAGTCCAGATCCAGCAGCAGGTCAAACTTGGGCAGATGGCCGGCGCCGCGGTCCGGCCATTCGACCAGCAGCCAGTCACGCTCGCGGTCGTATTCGTCCAGGCCGAGCCAATCGACTTCCTCGCTCGAACCCAACCGGTAGAGGTCCAGATGCCACACCCGCGCGTCTTTCGAGTGCGGACCGACCGGATAGCACTCGACCAGGGTATAGGTCGGACTACGGACCGGGCCGCTGTGGCCAAGCGCCCGTAACACACTGCGGGCCAGAGTCGTCTTGCCCGCGCCAAGCGGCCCGCGCAAGGCCACCGCCAGCGGTCGTGGCGACCGCAACAGCG
>JBGTIE010000542.1:0-4372 GCA_041745855.1 Lysobacterales bacterium
TTCGCTGCTGGCGGTAGGCGTGCGCGCCTGCGAGGGCGGCTTCGTCCGCGGCGATCTGGTGCGGGTCCAGGGCGATGATGGTATCGACGTCGCCCGCGGCGTGGTCAACTACAGCGCTGACGACCTGCGCCGCATCGCCGGACGCCGCTCAGACGAGATCGAGGCGGTGCTGGGCTATCACCTGGGTGACACGGTGGTGCATCGGAATGATTTGGTGGTTCTTTAGGAGAGCAGGGCTGAGGGGTGAGGGCTGAGGGGCTAGAAGAGCATGGCACAGGGCCCAGGGCACAGGGCCCAGGGCGCAGGGCCCAGGAGAGCAGCGGGCTCGCCCGTAGGATGTCGGTGAGCTCCGCGAACCGCATCACGAAGGCTGGGTTCAGCCTCAGGGCCGCATCGGAGGCTTTGCCCCGCTCTTCTGACCCCTCAGCCCTCAGCCCTCATTACCGATTAAGCCCCTCAGCCCTCAGCTCTCACCCCTGCCCCTCTACCATACGCAAGCGTACGGCGCTATCCTCCGAACCAGTTTCCGACTGATCCCAGGGGGTGCGCCATGAACACCAGTGTTGCCGACCAGAGTGCGCAATTGGCTGCATCCGGATCGACCTTGCGGCGCGAGTTGAGCGCGGCCAAGAATCTGTTTTTTGGCGAGATCCTGGAAGAGAACCTGTTCCCCTATCCGGTCATGCGGGCGCGTGATCGTGAGCTGCTGGGGATGATGACCGAGGCCATCGACCGCTTTCTGGACGACAACCGGGGACGTCTGGCGGCGATGGACGAGAGCGGCGAGATGCCGGAGGATTTTCTGCAGTCACTGCGCGAGATGGGCTTGTTCGGTCTGATCATAGGCGAGTCGCACGGCGGGCTGGAACTGTCGAATGCCGCCTATGCACGGGTGCTGGCGCAGACCAGTGCGCACGACAGCTCGGTTTCGGTCACCATCGGCGCGCACAGCTCGATCGGGATGAAGGGATTGCTGTTGTTCGGTAGCGAAGAGCAGAAAGCCCGCTACCTGCCGCAGCTGGCCACTGGCGAGCTGATCGCGGCATTCTGCCTGACCGAGTCTGGGGCCGGCTCGGATGCCGCCGCGGTGCGGACCAAGGCCGAGTTGCAAGATGACGGCAGCTGGCTGCTCAACGGCGAGAAGATCTGGATCAGCAACGGTGGCTTCGCCGGCCTGTACACGGTGTTCGCCCGCACAGATGGCCCGGAAGGCAAGCTCAGTGCCTTCATCGTCGAGGCTGGCTGGGAGGGCGTCAGCCATGGCCCGAACGAGCACAAGATGGGCATCCGCGCCTCATCGACCACCACTGTGGCCTTCAACGATGTACGCGTGCCGGCGGCCAACCTGCTCGGCGAGGTGGGCAAGGGCTTCAAGGTGGCGATGGCAATCCTCAACAACGGTCGCACCGGGCTGGGCGGTGGCGCGGTCGGTGGCATGAAGGCGTTGATCAAGCTGGCCAGCGCGCAGGCGCTGGATCGCCGCCAGTTCGACCGGCCGATCGCCGAGTTCGGGCTGGTGCGCGAGAAGCTGGCGCAGATGGCGATCGACTGCTTCGCCGCCGAGAGCGCGGTCTGGATGGTCGCCCACTACATCGATTCGGGTTGCGACGATTACTCGCTGGAAGCGGCGATCAGCAAGGTCTTTGCCAGCGAGGCGGTCCAGCGGGCGGCCCACGAGGCGCTCCAGATCGCCGCCGGCAACGGTTTCATGCGCGAATTCCCGTACGAGAAAATTGTCCGCGACACGCGCATCTTGTCGATCTTCGAGGGCACCAACGAGATCCTGCGGTTGTACATCGCGCTGTCTGGCCTGAAAGACGTCGGTACCTCGCTGAGCGAGCTCAAGAGCGCGGTGGGCGACATCTTCAATGACCCGATCAAGGGATTCGGCGTGCTCAGTGGCTACGTGAGCAAGCGCCTGCGTGAAAGCACCGGCTTTCGCAACGATCGCATCGTCAGTGAGTTGCCGGTCCGGCTCAAGCCAGCAGCGGCGATTTACGAGAAGTACGTGGTCGAGCTGTCCAAGGCCAGCGATGCCTTGCTGCGCATGCATGGCAAGAAGATTGCCGACGAGCAGTACCAGCTCAAGCGCGTGGCCGATGTGGTGATTGATCTGTTCGTCGGCCTGGCCACGCTGGCGCGCGCCGATGCGCTGTCCCGCGAGGGCCCGCATGGCGACGAAGCAGTACGGATCGCCGCCCTGTTCGCCCAGCAGGCCAAGCGCCGGATGGCCGCCAACATCCGTGCCCTGCTGCGCAACGAAGACCACGAACGCGACCAGCTGGCGAGTTTTGTGCTGCAGCAGGGGCGGTTTCCGTGGGATGTTATTTGAGAGCAGGGCTGAGGGTCAGAAAAGCAAGGGCCCAGGGCTCAGGGCCCAGGGCCCAGAAGAGCTACGGCAGTGCGCGTAGGATGTCGGTGAGCTCCGCGAACCGCATCAAACAAGGGCCACAAGAGCAGCTCTGGTCGGCCGTTGTGGCCGATCGGCGTGGACTATCAGATTGCGCGTAGTGTCAGTTGCGATCGGGCTCAGCGGCGCTCTCGTTCGCCCACCCTGCTTCGTAGTTCATTCGATGTGCCTCCAGCAGAGCGGTTCGTCGACATTTTCGACGATGTGATCTTGCAACGCAGGAAGTAGGCTGGTGTGACCCGCCCGCCAAGCGCTGATTCTCGCCGTTCGCTTGAAGCGGGTCTCACCGGCTGTTCACGGTCACCTCTAGCGAACCCGATTCCAAGCACTCCCGTTGATGACAGCAACAGCGACTTAGTGAAACTCCTCGCGACCCGGAACAGCCGGTGAGACCCGCGATCGAGCTCGCGGCTCGATCACAGGCTGCGGCGCGGGTCACACCAGCCTACTTCCTCCGTTGGCGCAGGGGCGGACCGCACCGCCTTGCGTTAACCGGCCCACGGCCGGTTTCCGGCCAGCAGGCTTTCGATCGCGGCGGCCGGCAGCGGCCGCGAATACAAATAACCCTGGGCGTAGTTGCAGCCGTACTGCCTCAGCAGATCGCGCTGACTGGCGTCCTCGATGCCCTCGGCGACGGTGTCCATGCCGAGTTCGGCGGCCAGAGTGCAGATCGTGCGGGTGATCGCCTGGTCTTCGCGGTCGCGAACCAGATCGCGCACGAAACCTCGGTCGATCTTGACCATCGAGACCGGAAAGTTCTTCAGATAGGCCAGCGACGAATAACCAACGCCGAAATCGTCGACGCAGATGCGCATGCCGATCTGCTCCAGGTCCTGCAACAAGCGGCAGTTGCGAGCCAGGTTCTCGATCAGCACGTCTTCGGTGATCTCCAGATGCACCTTCGCCGGTGCCACCTCGAACTCCTGTAGCAAATCCCGCATGTGCCCAGGAAAGCTGGCCTCGCGGATCTGCGCGCCCGAGATATTGAGCGACAGCCAGGGCAGTTCGCGCCCAGAGCGCTGCCAGCCGGCGTAGTCGGCCAGGGCGCGGCGCAGGGCGATGTCGCCGAGCCGCCCGATCAACCCGGTTTCCTCGGCTACCCTGACGAATTCCTGGGTCGGGATTTCCCGTCCATCCGGGCGCTGCCAGCGCAGCAGGGCCTCGAGGCCGGCAAGGTGGTCGTCCTGCAGGCCGACGATGGGCTGATAGACCAGACTGAACTCGTCGTTCTCCAGCGCTTGCCGGATATCGCGGCTCAGATTCAGGCGATGCTGCACTTCGGCAAACAACTCACGGGTGAACATCTGGTACTGGTTGCGACCCAACCCCTTCGCCTTGAACAGCGCGGTGTCGGCATTGCGGATCAGGTCGCTGACCGTCTCGCCGGCCTCCGGATGGAGCGCCACGCCTATGCTGGCGGAGATGAACAAGCGGTGGTCGTCGACGGCGAAACTGGCATCAAGCACCTTCAGGATGTCTTCGGCCAGTTGGCGCACCGACTCGGCATCATTGCGCTCGATGATCAACAGGAATTCATCACCGCCCTGGCGACCCAGATAGTCATCCTGTCGCATCACGCTGTGCAGCCGACGCGGGATCTGTTCCAGCAACTGGTCGCCGATCTGGTGACCGAGGGTATCGTTTATGTCCTTGAACTGGTCCAGATCGACGAACAGCACAGCCAGCACCGTCTGGCTGTCGCGCGTTTGCTTCAGGCGCGCCTGCAGCGTCTGCTGGTTGGCGGAACGGTTTGGCAGTTCGGTCAGCGAATCATGGGTAGCCAGATACTGCAGCGCCTGTTGCGCGTGCTCGCGTTCTTCGATCTCCTTGCGCAGGCGTCGATTTGACTGGCTCAGGGCTCGGGCTTGTCCATCCGCGTTGAGCCACAGCAGGCCGGCCACCGCCAGCAGCAGCGACAACGCGGTGCCGGTGCCCAGCACCGTCAGCGGCAGCGCGCTGGCC
>JBGTIE010000543.1:0-1755 GCA_041745855.1 Lysobacterales bacterium
GGCCGGCTGCCGGCCGCGCGCGGACTGCCGGCTATCCGGCTGACCGGCATTGCGCTGGACAATACGCCGATCGAACGGGTCGATCGACCGGGTCTGCTCGACCTGCCGGTGGTGTGGGCCAACCGAGTCGTGGTGCCGCCCGGCTATGGGGTAGTCGGCATCGAGTTCGCCGCGCTGGATTTCCTGGCGCCGGAGTCGCTGCGCTACGAGTACCGCCTCGCCGGATTGGATCAGACCTGGCTGGAGACGCCGGCGACCCGCCGTTACGCAGCGTTCACCCGGCTCGCGCCGGGCCGCTACGATTTCGAGGTGCGGGTCAGTCGTCGCGGGCTGGACGAGCAGACGATCGAGCGTGCGGTGGAGATCATCGTCCAGGCACCGGTTTGGCACCGACCGCTGGCCCTGTTGGCCTACCTGTTGACGGCCGGCCTGTTCGCGCTCTGGCTGCTCCGTCGCTATCGCCAGCGGCATGCCCGCGATGAGGCGGCGCAGTTGGCCTTGCGCGACAGCGAAGAGCGCCTGAAGCTGGCGCTGTGGGGGAGCGGGGACGAGTTGTGGGATATCGATCTGGCACACGGCAAGATGCATCGCGAGAATCCGCTGCCCGGACTTCGGCTGAGCGAACGGCCACCGCGCAGCATCGATGAGTATCTGGCGCTGGTCCATCCCGACGACCGGGCGATGACCCGCGCCGCCTTCGTCGACCACGTCGCCGGTCGGCTGGACCATTACGATGTGACCTATCGGGGACTGGCCAACGATGGCAGTTGGCGATGGCTGTTGGCGCGCGGTCGGGCGGTGCGCCGGGACGCGTCCGGCACGGTCGAGCGGATCGCCGGCACGGTCCGCGACATCTCCGAGAGCAAGGCCAATGAAGAAGCGCTCAAGCGGTTCGCCGATGAGCTTGAAAGCCGGGTCGAGGAACGCACGGCCGATCACCGGATGGCGATCGCCCAGCTCAAGCGCACGGTGGAGGAGCTGACCCTGACCCAGAAGCAACTGGTCGAATCCGAGAAGATGGCTTCGCTCGGCCAACTGGTCGCCGGGGTGGCGCACGAGATCAACACTCCGATCGGCATTGGCGTGACCGCTGCCTCTCATTTGCAGCACGAGGCCAGGCAACTGCAGGCCGCGGTCGAGCAGGGTCGGTTGAGCAAAGCCGAGTTGGCGTCCTTCGCCGAGATGGCCGCCACCTCGGCAGCTCTGGTGCTGACCAACCTCGGCCGCGCCAGCGACCTGGTGCGCAGCTTCAAGCAAGTCGCGGTCGACCAGTCCAGTGAGCAGCGCCGCAGCTTCCTGCTGCACGAGTATCTGCAGGAAATCCTGCTGTCGCTGCGCCCGCGCTTGAAAAAGACCCGCCACCAGGTGCAGATCGAATGCGATCCCGCACTACGTCTGTCGACCTACCCCGGTGCGCTCTACCAGATCGTCGTCAATTTGATCATCAACTCGCTGATCCATGGTTTCGAAGGCATCAGCGCAGGCCAGATCCAGATCAGCGCAAGCGTCGACGGCGATGCGCTGTTGCTGAGCTACCGCGACAACGGTCGCGGCATGAACAGCGAAGTAAGGCAGCGGATCTTCGACCCCTTCTACACCACCCGCCGCAAGGAAGGCGGCTCGGGCCTGGGCATGCATCTGGTCTTCAATCTGGTTACCCAGATGCTCAAGGGCAGCATCGAATGCCACAGCGAACCCGGCGCCGGCGTGCTGTTCGAGATCGCGATGCCGGGGGCGGTGGAGGAGTAGAGCCAG
>JBGTIE010000544.1:0-12006 GCA_041745855.1 Lysobacterales bacterium
CCTGCGGGGGCGGGCGCGGTTGCCAGTCGTCCAGCGCGATGCCGAGCGGCTGCGTGGGCGGTTCGAGGCGGGTCGGCGGCGGCATCGTGGTCATCGGAATCCTGCGCGTAGTCTGGAGTCCAGATCTAACAGACGGGCGAGGGAAATTCCGGTCCGGTCAGGGGCAATTTGCGGGCAGGTGCTACTGCAAGCGCTCCTGCAGATAGCGGGCGATCTCGCCAAACACGTGCCGACGCATGGCCGGACTGGCGTTGATACCGTGCTTGCCGCCGGGATAGGCCATCAGGTCGAAACGGATACCGCGTTCGACCATCGCCGAGACCAGCGCGGTACTGTGGGTGAACAGCACATTGTCGTCGGCCATGCCATGGATCAGATAAAGCCGGTTGGACAACGCAGTAGCGTCGTCGGTCCGATCGAGCCAGGTCAGCACATTGCTGTCGGCATAGCCGTCTGGATTGCGCAGCGGGTGGTCCATGTAGCGTTCGGTGTAGTGGGTGTCGTACAGCCCCCAGTCGGTCACCGGCGCCACCGAGACGGCGGCGGCCAGTTCCGGCGTGCGTGCCCACATGTGCAGGCTGATGTAGCCGCCGTAGCTCCAGCCGTACATGCCAACGCGGGCCGGATCGACGAAGGACTGCTCGGCCAGCCAGCGCAATCCCAGCTGCTGGTCGATCACTTCCGGTCCACCCATGCGGCGATGGATCGGGTTCTCGAACTCGGTGCCACGCCGCGCACTGCCGCGATTGTCGAGGCTGAACACGACGAAACCCTGCTGAGCAAGGTACTGATCAAACAGCCCCCAGCGCTCGTCCCAGCGCTTCTGCACCACCTGCACGTGCGGCCCCCCATAGACCCGAATGACGGCCGGATAGCTTCGCTCGGGATCGAAATTGGCCGGTTTGAGGAGCTGGTAGTGCAGGGTCTGGCCATCCTCGGCCTCGATCGTGCCGTACTCGCGCGGCAGATGGCTGGGGAGGTGCGGCGCATAGGGATGATCGGCATCGACGACGTTGGCGTGGATCGCGGCCAGCTCGCGGTTCAAGCGGTTGCGCAGGCGCACCTGCGGTGGATGGGTCGGGTCACTCCAGGTATGCAGCCAGACTGAGGTGTCGTCCGAGTACACCGCATCGTTCCAGCCGCCCAGGGTCAACCGTTCCGGCTTGCGTGCATCGAGCGGGTCGATGCTCTGGACGTAGACATCGCGGCTGAGCGGGTCATGCGCGTTGGCGAGGAAATACACCTGCTTGCGGACCTGATCCAACGCCAGTACCGAGTCGACCTGCCAGTCGCCACGGGTGATCGCAGCCTGGCGCTTGCCGTCGGCGCCATGCAGGTACAGATGCTGCTGGCCCTCGCTCTCGCTGGCCCAGACGAAGCGTCCACGGTGATCGACGAAGCGCAGTACATCGTGCAGGTTGACCCAGGTCTCGCGGGTTTCGGTGAGCAGTACACGTTGGCTGAGCTTATCGCCAATATCGACGCGGATCAGCTCCAATTGGCGCTGATCGCGACTTTGTTTTTGGTAACTCAGGGCCTTTCCGTCGGGCAGCCATTTGACCCGGGGCAGGTAGATGTCAGTCTCGCTGCCCAGATCCACCCAGCGGATCTGGCCATCGTCCAGTGCGAGCAGGCCCAGTTCGATCCGGACATTCGCCTCGCCCGCGGCCGGATAGCGCTGCTCGATGATCTCGGTGCGATCGGCGTGGATCTCGAAGCGGCGCACCAACGGGACCGACGATTCGTCGATGCGGGTCAGCGCGATGTGGCGTTCGTCCGGTGCCCACCAATAGCCGGTGTCGCGATCCATTTCTTCCTGGGCGATGAATTCAGCGGTGGCGTAGGCGACGGTGTCGCTGGCATCGTCGGTCAGTTGACGGGTTTGACCGCTGGCCAGATCGACCAGGTAGAGATTCCGGTCACGCACGAAACTGACGAAGCTGCCCTTGGGTGAGAATTTGGGATCGGTCGCAAAGCCGTCCGCCGCGCGCGCGATCTGTACCACGGCATCGGCTTCTTCGGCTTGTAAATCATAGACATACAGGTCACCTGCGAGCGGAAACATCAAGCGCCGACCATCGCTGGAGAAGGCATACTCGGTGATCC
This sequence comes from Lysobacterales bacterium, assembly GCA_041745855.1. Taxonomy (GTDB): domain Bacteria; phylum Pseudomonadota; class Gammaproteobacteria; order Xanthomonadales; family SZUA-5; genus JAWLAT01. The sequence continues at coordinate 2,107 of JBGTIE010000544.1, forward strand.
CGCGCAGGTCGGCGGTGCGCTGCCGCTCGCGCCGGGCCTGTTCTTCGGCCGACAACTGCTCGTCGCCACCGGTCAGCCGTCTGGAATCCACCAGCATCGCGGTGCTTTTCGTGGCTACATCATAGGCCCACAGGTCCAGCCGCTGCGCCTCGTCGGCGCGGCCGCGCAGGAAGGTCACCCGCTGGCCATCCGGCGCCAGTTTGAGCGAACGCGGCAACTCACCGGACAGCGCGGGACTGGCGAAGATCCGGTCCAGCGTCAACGGCTCGGCGGCATCAAGGGGGGTCATCGTCATCAGGGCGCAAACAGGCAGGGCCAGCAACAGGCGCATGGGGATGGGGGCGGCAGCGGCGGAATTGGCGAGTTTACATGGCGTCGGGCGAGTCGCGGGCGACGCGTGGTCCCCGGGGGCGCAAAGCCAGGAGTCGGGGTCGGGGTCGGGGTCGGAATCGGAATCGGAATCGAGAGCGGCATGGGCTATAGCCACCAACGACTATCCGTGTACCGGGCAGTCATCAACAACGGCGTCAAGGATTACCGCCGCAGTCGACCAGATCGTGACAATCTTGACAATGCAACGGCTGGCGTAGCTACAAGGTTCACGAAGCGGCAGTCCAAATAGGCAGGGCAAGGATCGATTCCGATTCCGACCCCGACCCCGACCCCGAGGTGGGCTCCCTGGCGGCAGAGAGTTCGGTGTTTACGAGAGCCTTATGCCCTGGACCCTCGCTTCAAGCGGCCTGACTCTCCACCCCCAGCCGCCGGTGCAAGGCGGTACTGGTAGTCGTGTACTGCAGGTGCACTTTCTCGTTCGGCTGCAGGTAGGCCTTGACGCCAAACGCGGCCAGCGCGGCTTCGTGAAAACCCGACAGGATCAGCTTTTTCTTGCCCGGATAGGTGTTGATGTCACCGACCGCGAAGATTCCGGGCACGCTGGTCCGGAAGGCTTCGGTGTCGACCTCGATCTGGTTCTTGTGCAGGCCCAGGCCCCAGTCGGCTATGGGCCCCAGCTTGGGGTGCAGGCCCCAGAACACCAGCAACTGTTCGCCGTCCAGGTGGCGGGTGACGCCGTCGCGGCTGCGCACCAGCAAGGCCTTGAGTTGTTTACCGTCGGCCTCCACCCCAGCGATCTCGGCTTCAAGGAACTGCATGCGGTACTCGTCGCATAATGCCTGCATCTTCAGTACCGAGGCCGGCGCTGCGCGGAAGTTCTGCGAGCGATGCAACAGCACCACGCTGCGGGCTATCTCGCCCAGGTTCAACGCCCAGTCCAGCGCCGAGTCGCCGCCGCCGGCGATCACGATGTCGCGATCGCGAAACTGCTCCGGATTGCCAACCTTGTAGTGCAAGCTGTGGCCTTCCAGAGCGTCCGCTCCCGGTGTGCGTAGCTTCTTTGGCACAAAGGCCCCGAGCCCTCCGGCGATGATCACTGCGCCGCAGTCGAAGAAGGTGCCACTGCTGGTGCGCACGATGAAGCGCCCGTCGATCTGCGGCTGCAGTTCGGTGACCGTCTGGCCCAGGTGGATGGTCGGCTTGAAGGGCTGGATTTGCTCCATCAGCCGCTCGATCAGTTCCTGCGCACCGCAGACCGGCAAGGCAGGGATGTCATAGATCGGCTTGTCTGGATAGAGCTCGATGCACTGTCCGCCAACCTGCCCCATGCTGTCGACCACGTGGGCTTCGAGTGCGAGCAGGCCCAACTCGAATACCTGGAACAGCCCCACCGGTCCCGCACCGACGATGACAACGTCTGTCTTGATAGGGGTGCTATTGACGGGGGCGGTCACGTCAATAGCGCACGTATCGGGGGTGGTTTCAATCATGCGCAGAACATTCTCGGTGAGATGTTGGTCAGCTTAAGGAATGGCTGATGAAAGGCTATTGATGGCGGTCAAGCGGCGGTGGGGCAATTCCATCAGATCCAGCCGATTACCGAATGCTCTTCCTCCGCGCTCTCCGCGTCTCCGCGTGAGACCGCTCTTGATCTGGCTTCAAGGCTCGTCTGCGGGAAAAATCGGGTCACGCGGAGACGCGGAGGCCGCGGAGAAAGCGAGCGGAAATGAACTGGTGTGGACGCTGACTTGTTGATGCGGTTCGCGGAGCTCACCGACATCCTACGGCGCTTCGCCGCAGCTCTTCTGGGCCCTGAGCCCTGGGCCCTGGGCCCTGCTCTTCCTGACCCCTCAGCCCTCAGCCCTCAGCCCTGCGATTACGCTAGACATCCAGATTCGCCACTTTCAGCGCATTGGCTTCGATGAAGAGGCGTCGGGGCTCGACCGCCTCGCCCATCAACATGCTGAACATCGTGTCAGCGGCCACTGCATCCTCGACCGTGACCTGGATCAGGCGTCGGGTTTCGGGGTTGACGGTGGTCTCCCACAGCTGATCCGGATTCATCTCACCCAGGCCCTTGAAGCGCGAAATCTCACGATTACGCTGGGCCTGGCTGATCAACCATTCGTAGGCCTGCTGGAAGTCACTGACCTCCTGGCTGCGGGCACCGCGATGGACCTGGGCACCGGGCTGCAGCAAACCAGCCAGGTCGCGGGCCAGCTCGCCGATCGGTTCGTAGTCCTGGCTGAAGAAGAAGCCGCGGCCCAGGCGCAGATGCTGGACCAAGCCGTGAAACCGTCGTTCCACGTGGAACACGTCTTCGACGCCGTCTTCGTGCTCGAAGCGGACCACATAGCGCGGCCGATCGAGCGCATCGCTGGCCAAACGGCTCTGCAGCCCTTCCGCCCACGCGCGCATCGCGGCCTGATCCGCCCATAGCTCCTCGTCGACGCAGGGCAGATCGACCAGCGCCTCGAGCAGATTGCTGTCCAGCCGATGGCGCAAGCGCTGGAAATGACGACGGACCTGGGCATAGCGGTCCATCAATCCCTCCAGGCCGACCCCGGTAACAGGTGGCACGTCGCCGCCGGGATGCAGCGCCGCACCCTCCACCGCACTGGCATTGAGCAGGGCAGCCAACGCGCCGTCGTCCTTCAGATAAGTGATCTGCTTGCCCTGTGTCACCTTGTACAGCGGCGGCAAGCCGATATAGACATGGCCGCGGTCGATCAGCTCCGGCATCTGCCGATAGAAAAAGGTCAGCAGCAAGGTCCGGATGTGCGAGCCATCTACGTCGGCGTCGGTCATGATGATGATGCGGTGGTAGCGCAACTTGTCCGGATCGTATTCGTCCCGTCCGATGCCGCAGCCCAATGCAGTGATCAGGGTGCCGACCTCGGCCGATGACAGCATCTTGTCGAATCGGGCCCGCTCGACGTTCAGGATCTTGCCCTTCAGCGGGAGAATTGCCTGGAACTTCCGATTGCGCCCCTGCTTGGCCGAGCCACCTGCGGAATCGCCTTCGACCAGGAAAATCTCACTCTTGGCCGGATCCTTCTCCTGACAGTCGGCCAGCTTGCCCGGCAGCCCGGCAATGTCCAGTGCGCTCTTGCGGCGGGTCATTTCACGCGCCTTGCGCGCGGCTTCACGTGCCCGTGCCGCTTCGACCACCTTGGTGGTGATGATCTTGGCCTCACCCGGGTGCTCGGCCAGGAACTCCTGCACTTTCTGCGAAACCAGGCTCTCGACCGCCCCCTTGACCTCCGAGGAGACCAGCTTGTCCTTGGTCTGGGAGGAGAACTTGGGATCGGCCACCTTGACGCTGAGCACCGCGATCAGACCCTCACGGCTGTCCTCGCCGCTGAGCTCGACCTTGTCCTTCTTCAGCGCACCGGACGCGTCGATGTAGCTGTTGACGGTTCGCGTCAGTGCGGCTCGAAAACCGGCCAGATGGGTACCGCCATCCTTCTGCGGGATGTTGTTGGTGAAGCAATAGACGTTTTCCTGATAGGAATCGGTCCACTGCATCGCCAGCTCCAGCTGGACCTGCTCGTTCTTGCCCGCCACGCTGATCACACTGGGATGGAGCGGCGTCTTCAGCTGCGCCAGATGCTCGACGAAGGACCGGATGCCGCCCTCATACTCGAAGGTGTCACCACGATCGCTGCGCTCGTCACGCAACTCGATCACCAGTCCGGAATTCAGGAAGGCCAACTCACGCAGCCGCTTGCTCAGGATGTCGTAGTGAAACTCGACATCGCTGAAGATGACCCGGCTGGGCCGAAAGCGAATGAAGGTGCCGCGATTCTCGGTCGGTTGCATCTGCTTCAGGTCGTACTGCGGTACGCCCAGCACGTATTCCTGCTGCCACAAGGCGCCGTCGCGCTCGATCTTCAGCATCAAGGTTTCGGACAGCGCATTGACCACCGACACGCCGACGCCATGCAGACCGCCGGACACCTTGTAGGAGTTGTCGTCGAACTTGCCGCCGGCGTGCAGCACGGTCATGACGATCTCGGCGGTCGACTTGCCCTCCGGATGCATGGCCACCGGAATGCCACGGCCATTGTCACGCACTGAGACCGCGCCATCCTTGTGGATCGTGACGTTGATCAAATTGCAATAGCCCGCCAGCGCCTCGTCGACCGAGTTGTCGACCACCTCGAACACCATGTGATGCAAGCCGGTGCCGTCATCGGTATCGCCGATATACATCCCGGGCCGCTTGCGCACCGCATCCAGGCCCTTGAGGACCTTGATCGAGTCGGCGCCATAGTGAGGGTTGGAGTCGATCGGTTCTTGATCAGGCGGATCGATAGGCGTGCCACTGACTGTCATGAAGCTTCCGCGATGAACCCCGGCGCGAGCCGGCAAGCCGGCGATTATAGCAGGGCAGGGCTGAGGGCCGGCGCTTCCGGATGCGGTCTGCATCGAGGGCATGCTTCAGCGCGCCGCATGAAGTAGAGGGCCCAGGGCTCAGGGCCCAGGGCCCAGTTCACAGGCCGACTTGCGGGGAGTTTGAAACCACCTGGCGCTGTGCTCCCACGGTCTCGAACCGACTTATGACCTGCCGGACTCCAGGGCCCGGGGACCATTGCATGCTTTTGACCTGTTGGGCCCTGGGCCCTGAGCCCTGGGCCCTGCTTTTATGAGCCCTCAGCCCTCAGCCCTGCAACGCTGCCCCCCTCCACCCTGAAACACCGCGTGTCGACCTCGTCTGGGTCCACCCCGGCGGGAGCGACGGTCCCCGTGACCCATAGCTGACTGCCGAGCGACCGCGCGTAGTCCAGGCATAGCTGCTGCCGGCCCAGGTCCAGCTCTGAGGGAAGATCGTCGAGCAGAATCAGCGGCGACCATCCAACCGCGGCGCGCAGTGCCGCCGCGGTTGCCAGCTGCAGTGCCAAAGCCACCATCTTCTGCTGGCCACGGGACAGCTCGTAACGACCCATTTCGGGGCCAAACTGCAGCTTCAGATCACCCCGATGCGGTCCTGCGACTGTGTAGCCAAGTTCCCGGTCACGCTGCCGGCTGTCCTGCAACACCTGGTCCAACGGCAGGTCCTCATCCCAGCCCCGACGCCAACGCAAGCCGGCGTCATCAAGTTCGGGCAAAAAGGCTACGAGCGCGGCTCGAAACTTCAGCTCCAGCTGCGTTGTCCAGTCAGCGCGCAACGCAGACAGGCGTTCGCCATCGACGGCGAGCATCCGCTCCCACGCAACCCACTGCGCTTCGCTCGCAAACTGACGCAAGGCTGCGTTGCGCTGGCGCAAGGCGCGTTGGTAGCGTCGCCAGAGCTCCAGATAGTCCGGTTCCACGTGGAACAAGGCCAGATCCAGCAGCCGCCGCCGCACCTCAGCCGGTCCAGCCACCAGATCGTGCGAGCCCGGTTCGAAACAAAGCACCGCCAATGCGCGCGCCAGTGCGCCGAGGGTATCGACATCATTCCCATCGATTCGCCCGCGCCAGGCTTGGCGGTCGCGCTCGAAACCTGCCTGGCGAGCACCGTCTTCCTGTTCGATCCTCGCGCTGACCGAGAACCGATCCCGCCCGCGCTGGATCAGGGTATCGACCTGTCCGCTGCGAAAACTCCGACCCGTGGCCAGGCAGTGCAGGCCTTCCAGAATGGAGGTCTTGCCGGCGCCGTTGGCGCCGACAAAGACGTTCAGCCCCGGCGCCGCATCCAGCGCGACCTCATCCAGACTGCGCAGACCGTTGATCCGCAGTTTGCTGACCCACACGCGCGCGGCCGGAACGATCGCTACTACAAGCGCAGCGGCATCACGACATGCCGGTGCGCGCGGGAGTCCGGTGCCTCCAGCAGCACACTAGAATTCCCGTCCCGCAAGCGCAGCACGACCCGTTCGGTTCCCAGCGCGTTGAGCGCATCCAGCACATAGTTGACGTTGAAACCGATCGACCACGACTGCGGCGCGCACTGCGAACCAATCTCTTCGACCGCTTCCTCCTGTTCCGGATTGTGGGCGCTGATCCGCAGCAGGTCCTCGGCCAGTTCGACCCGGATCCCGCGGTACTTCTCATTCGAAAGGATCGCTGCGCGAAGCAGCGCCGCCCGGAACTCCTCCCGATCCACCAGCACCGGCACGTCGGCGGCGACCGGGATCACTGCCTCGTAATCCGGAAAACGCCCGTCGATCAGCTTGCTGACCAAGACGCTGTCGCCGAGCGCGACCCGCAGATGATTGCGGGTAAACACCAGCTCCACGTCACCCTCATCGCCATCGAGCAGGCGTTGCAACTCCAGCACCCCCTTGCGTGGGAGAATGACCTGCCGCCCTGCTTGATCGCCAGCGTTCCAGTCACCGAGGGCCAGTCGGTGACCATCAGTCGCGACCGCCCGCAGACCATCACCGCGCCGCTCCAGCAGCAAGCCGTTCAGGTAGAAACGTACGTCCTGCACCGCCATCGCAAAACCGGTGTGCTCGATCAGCTCCTTCAACGCCGCCTGCGGCACGGTGAAGCGATCCACCACCTCGCCCAACTCGCTCTGTGGGAACTCGGAGCCTGGCAGGGTTGCCAGCGTATAGCGGGACCGACCGGCGCGCATCACCACCCGGTCGCCCTGCTGCGCCACATCCAGTCCCACGCCATCTGGCAAAGCCTTGACCAGATCGAACAGCTTGCGCGCCGGAATCGTCAGCTCGCCTTCCTGCTGCACATCGACTTCCGCCGAGGACGCCAACTCCACTTCCAGATCGCTGGTCGTCAGGGTCAGCCTGGAACCCTGCAGCTGCAGCAGTACATTGGCCAGTACCGGCAGCGTCTGACGCTTCTCCACCACACCAATGACTTGCTGCAACGGACGCAGCAGAACTTCACGTTGAGCCCCGAAATGCATGTCGATTCCTTTCCCGGCCAAGCTATCAGTATTGTTTCTTAAATAAAGCCTATAGTGATTATTAGGCAGCACCCAGCCTGTGGACAACCTCGCTGTCGCCATAGCTGGTCTGGCCTGGCGAGCTTTTCTGGATGCTTCAAAGCCTGCGTATGGGCTGTGGATAAGTTGTGTACCAAACGGGAGGAAATTTCCCCTCCCCAACCATCCACCACTTGTCCACAGGCTTGTACCGACTTATACCGCCCTCCGCCACCTGCTCGCGCCCACGCCATCGAGCCTCCTCCAGCACGATCATACGACCTGCCGGCTCGCAGCGGCGCACCTTTAACCGCTGAGCAAGCGGAGCAGGTTCTCCCAATCCTCGCGCGCCCTGGCATCAACCTCGATCCACTCACGGACCACCCGCTGCGCGTGCAGCACGGTAGTGTGATCGCGCCCACCAAAGGCCAGCCCGATCTCCGGCAGGCTGTGGCGGGTCAGTTCCTTCGCCAGCGCCATCGCCATCTGGCGCGGACGGACCAGGCTGCGCTGGCGCTTCTTGCCGAGCAACTCGCCCAGTGGCACGCGGAAATAATCGGCCACGCTTTTCTGGATGTTCGACAACGAGGTGACCTGCTCGTGCGAGCGGAACAGATCACGCAGCGCGGTCTGGGCCATCGGCAGATCAATCGGACCGCGGACCAGATTGGCATGCGCCTTGAGTTTGTTCAGCGCGCCCTCCAGCTCGCGTACATTGGAATGCATCCGCTGGGCGACGAACTGGGCCACTTCCTCCCCCACCGGAATCCCGGCATCGCGTGACTTGCGCAGCAGGATCGCCACCCGGGTCTCGAAATCCGGTGGCTCGACAGCGACGCTGACGCCCCAGCCAAAGCGCGAGCGCAGCCGCGGCTCGATCCCTTCTACTTCCTTCGGATAGCGATCACAGGTCAGCACGATTTGCTGCTGCCCATCATATAACGCATTGAAAGTATGGAAGAATTCTTCCTGGGTGCCTTCCTTGTTGGCAAAGAACTGGATGTCGTCGATCAGCAATGCGTCGGCCGAGCGGAAGTTGCGCTTGAACTCATCCATCCGGCCCGAACGCAGCGCCTTGACCATGTTCGATACGAAACCTTCCGAGCGCATGTACAGCACCCGTGTTTCCGGCTGACGCTTGCGGATCAGGTTGCCGGTGGCGTGCAGCAGATGGGTCTTGCCAAGGCCGGTGCCACCGTACAGCAGCAGCGGGTTGTAAGCCTGCCCGGGCTTGAGCGCCACCTGCAGCGCGGTCGCCTTGGCCAGCGTATTGGAGCGACCCTCGACGAAGCTTTCGAAGGTGTAGCGGGCCTCGAGTTTGCTCTCGGCGCTGTCGATCAACGAGCTTTTGCCCTTGCCGCCTGAACTTGACCGGGCTGCTGGAGGCGGGGCCGGTTCGTCGCGCGCCATCGCCAGTTCCACCGATTCCAGACCGGCGTCCATGCCACACAGCACACCGCGCAGCTCGGCCAGGAAGCGGTCCTGGACCACGTCGTGAATGATGCTGTTGGGAGCCAGCAGGCGCAGCTTCTGGTCCACACGTTCGGCCTTCAGCGGCGCCAGCCAGGTTTGCACTTCCTCGACGCCGAGCCGGGGCCCGAGTCGTTCCAGAGCGCGCTTGAGCAGATCAGCCATGGACATCGCGGGCGAAAGAGGCCGGCTAGTCTAGCCCGAATGCCTGACGAACCGGCGACTGTCGCAGCGGCGTCGGGATTGAGTCGAGATCGAACGGTGAGTCGCTGTTCCGGTCGAAGGGCCCAGGGCCCAGGGCACAGGGCCCAGTCAGGTCAAGAGCCACTCCAGAAGCCCAGCCTGTCAGCCATAGCGCCGCCCCATCTCCTGCCAGCCCTCGGTGATCAGCTCGCGCAGCACCGCGGCATCGACGTCGGCCAGCTTGTTCAGATACAGACAGGAGCTGCCGGTCTTGTGCTTGCCCAGGCGTTGCAGCAGTTCGTCGTAACCGGCAAAGCCCGGCATGATGTACAGCACCAGGTTGGATTTGCGCGGGGAAAAGCCGACCTTCGGCCAATCCCCCTCGCGCCCGCTGCCATAGACATAGTGATAGCGCCCGAAACCGACGATCGACGGCCCCCACATCTGCCCCGGATCGTGGGTGATCTCGCGCATCAAGGCCAGCAGCGCTTGGGCATCGGCGCGCCGCCCGGGTGCCTCAACAGCCGCGACGAAGTCATCGACCGACGCATCGGTGGGCAGGGTCTTGGGGGTGTCGGCCATTGGGGCCTCGCTGCTGGCGTGTCGTATCGATCAGCCTAGCGCCGTTGGCGTCGACTGCCAAGGGAGGGCCCAGGGCACAGGGCTCAGGGCCCAGCAGATCAAGAGCCGCAGAACCGGCTCCGCACTGGGCCCTGGGCCCTGGGCCCTGAGCCCTGGGCCCTCAGGCCAGACAGATCCCTTCAGGCATCACTTCACCTCGGACCCGCTGGGCCCTGTTCTCTGCCACAATCCCCCGGTTCATCCTTCCCGTCAATCCAATCCCCAAGGGAGGTTCCATGACGCATTCCCCCGAACCGGTCGTGCCGACCGGCGGCGCCAGGATCAGCATTGCCGACGGCATGCTGCAAGTGCCGAACAACCCGATCATTCCGTTCATCGAAGGCGATGGCACCGGTGCCGACATCTGGCGCGCCAGTGTGCGCGTGCTGGATGCGGCGGTAGCCAGGGCCTACGGCGGT
>JBGTIE010000545.1:0-18505 GCA_041745855.1 Lysobacterales bacterium
GGCGACCAGCCGGCCCAGGCCGCCATCGATTCGATCGTGCTCAACCGCTGCTGCCAATCGCCGAAGTCGGCCGGATTGGTGAACTCCTGACGCACGAAGCCACGCTTTTCGCCGTCCACCCACAAGGCCACCAGACGATCACCTTCGGGATACGGCAGCGAACGCAACAGCACGGCATCGACGGCCGAATAGATCGTCGTCGTTGCGCCGATTCCAAGTGCCAACGTGAGCAGCGCGACCACGGTGAACCACGGGGTGCGGACCAGCGTGCGCAGCGCCAGTCGCAGGGAGTCGAGGGCGACGATCATTGGGAGCTCCGGTAAGTGGCGGCGCAGGGCGGTCGATTGAACCCGGGTGGCTGGTCGCAAAGGCAAGCGCTGCCCACCAGCGCAACCCGCCCGCTCGCGGCGACGTACGCCACGATCGCGGTCAGCGCACGCACGAGTCGTGCCAGCTGCCGTGTTCTTTGCAATCAATCGATTAGGTCACCGGTCGGGGATGTGTGTCCATCGGCGAACAGCCGCTGTGCGGTTCCGTGACAACGCATACGCTGATCGGCCGTAACGGCCTACCAAGAGCATCCAAAGCGGCGCGGAGCGCCGCACTCCAAAGTTCCCCCGATCCAGGCCGGGCATAACCGGGCCTCGAAGACTGGGCCCTACCGGGCCTCGAAGACTCGGCCCTTGCTTTTACTGGGCCCTGGGCCCTGAGCCCTGGGCCCTCGCTCTTCTCCGCCCTCACCCCTGAAGCTCTCAAAACATCTGCCGATTCAACCCCTGCGCCTGCATCACCTTGGCGGCGATTTCCTCGATCGAGATGTGGGTGGTGTTCAGGCACGGGATGCCTTCGCGTTCGAACAGCTGCTCGACGATGCCGATTTCGTGGCGGCATTGCTCGATCGAGGCGTAGCGGCTGTTGGGGCGCCGCTCGCCGCGGATCTGGGCCAGCCGCGCCGGGTCGATGGTCAGGCCGTGAATGCGCGGCTTGTGTGGGCGCAGTCGGGCTGGCAGGGACTCACCTTCGAGGTCTTCGGGGATCAGCGGATAGTTGGCCGCGCGCACGCCGTAATGCAGCGCCAGATACAGGCAAGTCGGGGTCTTGCCCGAGCGCGAAACGCCGACCAGCACGAGTTCGGCGTCGGAGAAATTCACGTCCACGCCGTCGTCGTGGGCGAGGGTGTAGTTGGTCGCGCTGATGCGGGCCTCATAGGCCGCGTTGATCGCATGCGCCTTGCCGACTTTCGGGGTGCGGCTGGTGCCGAGTTCCTTCTCCAGCGGTCCGATGAAGGGTGCGAAGACGTCCAGCATCAGGGCGCCGCTCTCGCCCAGGATCGAGCTCAGCCCTGGATCGATGACGGTGTTGACGACCACCGCCCGCTGACCGCTGCTGCGCTGGGCCTGGAGGATGGCATCGACCGCGGCGCGGGCGCGCACCTCGTTGTCGACGAAAGGCAGCCGTCGGGTGCTGAAGGGCACCCCGTCGAACTGGGTCAGTACGCTCTGGCCGATGGTCTCGGCGGTGATGCCGGTACCGTCGGAGACGTAGAAAATCGGGCGGGGAAGATCGGTCATGGGCACATGAGCCTTGTCTCAATCTCTGGTGCGCCGCATCATAGCCGTTTTGCCTGTGGCTGCCCGGAGTTCTCATGAGTGTACCGATCCTGTGGCTGGACCAGCTGCGTTTGACCGATCTGGCCGAAGTCGGGGGCAAGAACGCCTCGCTGGGCGAAATGATCGGTAATCTCGCGCAAGCCGGGGTGGATGTACCCGGCGGTTTCGCCACCACCGCCAGCGCGTTTCGTGAATACATGGCCCAAAGCGGCCTGGCACAGCGGATCGAGGCGCGGCTGGTCGGTCTGGACATCGACGACACCCTGGCGCTGGCCGCGGCCGGCAAGGAAATCCGGCGCTGGATGGTAGAAACGCCGTTGACTTCCGAGCTTCACGGGGCGATACGCAGCGGCTACGAAGAACTGGCCAGGCGCGTCGGTCATGCCGACCCGGCCGTCGCGGTGCGCTCCTCGGCCACCGCCGAAGATCTGCCGGATGCCTCTTTCGCCGGCCAACAGGAGACCTTCCTGAACGTCGTTGGTATCGATGCGGTGCTGCACAAGGTGCATGAGGTCTTCGCCTCGCTCTACAACGACCGCGCCATCGCCTACCGCGTCCACCACGGTTTCGATCATGCCCAGGTAGCACTGTCGGCCGGCGTGCAGCAGATGGTGCGCAGCGATCTGGCCAGCTCCGGCGTGCTGTTCACGCTCGACACCGAGAGTGGTTTCCGCGACGTGGTCTTCGTCACCGGCAGCTGGGGGCTGGGCGAGCTGGTGGTCCAGGGGACGGTCAACCCAGACGAGTTCTATCTGTACAAGCCGGCCTTGCGCAACGGCAAGCGACCGCTGCTGCGGCGCTCTGTCGGCGCCAAGCAGCAGCGCATGGTCTATTCCAGCCAGGACGGCGAACGGGTCCGGATCGAAACCACGCCTTCCGAACTGCGCCAACGGTTCTGTCTGGACGAGACTGAGCTGGCCGAACTCGGTCGCATCGCACTGGCAATCGAGGATCACTACCAGCGGCCGATGGACATCGAATGGGCCAAGGACGGCGAGACTGGTCGGCTGTATGTGGTGCAGGCCCGGCCGGAAACGGTCAGGAGCCGCGATGACGCCACCGTGCTGGAGAAGTTCCGCCTCGATCAGCGCGGCACCGTGCTCAGCGAAGGCCGCGCAATCGGCCAGCGCATCGGCGCAGGACCGGCGCGGGTGGTGGCTTCGTCGAACGAGATGGAGCGGGTCAAACCGGGCGACGTCTTGGTCACCGACATGACCGACCCGGACTGGGAACCGATCATGAAGCGGGCCTCGGCGATCGTCACCAACCGCGGCGGCCGCACCTGCCACGCGGCGATCATCGCCCGCGAGCTAGGCATTCCGGCAATCGTCGGCTGCGGCGACGCGACCCGCAAGATCGTCGACGAGCAGCAGGTGACCGTATCCTGCGCCGAAGGTGACACTGGCTATGTCTATGACGGCGCCCTGCCCTTCGAGCTGATCCAGACCGATCTGGGCAGCATGCCGCCGGCACCGCTGAAGATCATGCTGAATGTCGCCAACCCTGAACGTGCATTCGATTTCGCCCAGCTGCCGAATGCCGGCGTGGGTCTGGCGCGACTGGAAATGATCATCGCCAGCCATATTGGCGTGCACCCGAAGGCCTTGCTCGAGTACGACCGCCAGGAGCCGGAGGTCAAGGCGAAGATCGACGAGCGTATCGCCGGCTATGCCGATCCTGTGTCCTACTACGTTGATCGCCTGGCCGAAGGCATCGCGACGCTGACCGCGGCATTTGCGCCCAATCCGGTCATCGTCCGGCTGAGCGACTTCAAGAGCAACGAATACGCCCACCTGATCGGCGGTGCGCGCTACGAGCCGCACGAAGAGAATCCGATGCTCGGTTTCCGTGGCGCCTCACGCTATGTCGATGCCAGCTTCAGCGATTGCTTCGAACTGGAATGCCGCGCAGTCAAACGCGTGCGCGAGGAAATGGGACTCACCAACGCCTGGGTCATGATCCCCTTCGTGCGCACCGTCAGCGAGGCCCAGCGGGTCATCGAAACCCTTGCCCGCTATGGCCTGGTGCGCGGTGAGAACGGTCTGAAAGTGATCATGATGTGCGAGATTCCGTCGAACGCGCTGCTCGCCGAGCAGTTCCTCGAGCACTTCGACGGTTTCTCGATTGGTTCCAATGACCTGACCCAGCTGACGCTTGGCCTGGACCGCGATTCGGGCCTGATCGCCGAACTCTTCGACGAGCGCAACGAGGCAGTCAAGATTTTGCTGAGCATGGCGATCAAGGCCTGCCGCGCCGCCGGCAAGTACATCGGCATTTGCGGCCAGGGCCCGTCCGACCACCCCGATCTGGCCGAATGGCTGATGGATCAAGGCATCGAAAGCATGTCGCTCAATCCCGATACGGTGGTCGACACCTGGCTGATGTTGGCCAGGCATGTGAAGTAAAAGCAGGGCTGAGGGGTGAGGGCTGAGGGCTGAGGGCTGAGGGTAGAGCTGACCCCTCGCCCTCGCAAGCGGGCTAGCTGAACCGCGACGTGGCTGTCTTGACCGCTTCGCCGAAGCTGGCCCAGGCGCTTTCCATGCCCTTGCGCATGTCTTCCCAGGCGTGTTCGCTCGCCTGCCGCAGCTCGGCCATCTTTTCCTGCGCCCGCTGCTGGTGAACTTTCAGCTTCTCGATCTGCTCGTAGTACTCGATCTTGCCTTCGGCGGTCGCCTTATCGGCCTGAGCCTTGAGCTTTCGGACCTCGGCATTCCACTCGTCCATCTGCGCCTGCAACTTCTCCACATACGCGTCGCGCTTGGTCATGGGTTCTTCTCCTTACTGGGTGAAACCCGGATCACACGGGCTGATGCTCAATCATAGCTGCTCGTGCTGCTTCTTCAGCCCTCAGCCCAGCGGCGCCAGGTCGCCGCACTCCACAAGGGGGCCGCGCGGCGCACATCTGGAGTGCGCTGGCCTGACAGCGCTTTGCTCTTCGCTCTTGGCTTTTTGCAGTTGCCGTCACCGTGCGGCCGCCCACTACCCAAAAATAAAGCGGCGCCAGGTCGCCGCACTCCAAACGGGGCCGCGCGGCGCACATCTGGAGTGCGCTGGCCTGACAGCGCTTTGCTTAAGGTTGGAACGGGCGCGACGCTTGTGACAATGCCGCGAGCGCTTCCGCTCCGTTGGACGACGCGGCTGGCTTTGGCATGTTTGGTGAGAGTCCAGTCGCCCCGGGTCGGTGCGCTCATTCGCGCAACAAACACCGGCGACCTCGATGTTGCCTGCTTTTCCTGACCCCTCAGCCCTCAGCCCTCAGCCCTGTGTTTGGTGAGAGTCCAGTCGCCCCGGGTCGGTGCGCCTATTCGCGCATCAAACACCGGCGACCTCAGTGTTGCCGGCTTTCCCTGACCCCTCAGCCCTCAGCCCTGTTTGGTGAGAGAGGCGCATGAAACATCCAGGTCAGATACCCGGGCTAGAATGACAGCCATGTCCAGCACTACTGCCGACGACGCCCCAAGCCCCCATTCCAACGCCCACGCCGTGCGGGAGGAATTCCTCAGCGCCCTCACCCATGGGCTGGGCGCGGTGCTGGCATTGGGCGCCGGCGCGGTCCTGCTTACGCTGGTCATTCTCGACGGCAGCACCCGCCAGTTGGTCGGTGCGATCGCCTTTGTCAGTACCCTGCTGCTGCTCTATCTGGCCTCGACGCTGTATCACGCGGTTCCGCACCCGCGCGCCAAGCGCCATCTGAAGGTCTTCGACCACTGCGCCATCTATCTGCTGATTGCTGGGACCTACACGCCGTTTGCGCTGATCGGGCTGCGCGACCACGGCGGCATCTGGCTGCTGATACTGATCTGGACGCTGGCCGCCCTCGGCATCTTCTTCAAGCTGCGCTACACCGGCCGTTTCAAGCTGCTTTCCACGCTGCTGTACATCGCGATGGGCTGGACCGCGCTGCTGGCAATCAAGCCGATGCTGCAGGCTCTGCCGGGTGCGACCCTGACCTGGCTGTTCATTGGCGGCGCGGTGTACACGCTGGGGACGCTGTTCTACATGAGCCGACGGCTGCCCTATGCCCACGCAATCTGGCATCTGTTCGTCCTCGCCGGCAGCGTCTGCCATTTTGTTGCCGTTGGGCAGCAGGTGCTGGGGCCGGTGAGTTGAGAACGGGTGCCTTTGTGGCTTTGGCCCGGGGTGCGTTTCAAATTGATTCAACGACGGGGATCAGTGCTGTGAAGTCGGGGTCGGGGTCGGGGTCGGAATCGGAATCGACGGCAACGCCTTGGGTTTGGCGATGAAGGTCTTGACGTATAGCGGGCGGCCATCGGGTACGTCGGTTGGCAGTAGCTCGGTACTCGACCGGATCGTGCCGATCCTGACAAAGCTGGGGCGACGTGGCTACACGGTCGCGAGGAGGAGGTCGGGTCGGCCGGGTAAAGGATCGATTCCGATGCCGATACCGATTCCGACCCCGAGCAACGCTAGACTGCGCCATCCATCCTGCGAGCAGACGAGTCGGAATGAATCACGGCACTGATCAGGACGCGGCGCTGTTTGAACTCGCCGAAGCCGCGTTGCGCAATGCGCACGCGCCCTACTCCGGGTTCCACGTGGGTGCTGCCCTGCGCAGCGACAGCGGCGCCTTGCACAGTGGCTGCAATGTGGAGTCGGCGGCCTATCCGCTGACGACTTGCGCCGAGCGGGCCGCGATCACCGCGGCGGTGCGAGCGGAGGGTTCGCGGGTGCGGATCGTTCGGCTGGTCGTACTGGCGCGTGGACGCGACGGTCAGTTGCTGCCGGCCACACCTTGCGGCGGCTGCCGGCAGCTGCTGTCGGAGTTCGGCGCCGGCCTGGAGCTGGTCTTCCATGATCCCGAAGGCAAGCTGCGCTGCATGCCGATCGGCGAACTGCTGCCGCTGGCCTTCGGATTGCCGGACCCGGGCTGAACCCATGAACCGTCCCGCATGAAACAGCCCGCTGCCAACGCCGACCCGCACACCCGGTTCGAGCCCGATGCGCAACGACTGGAACGGCTACGGGCGTTGCTGCGCGCGACCGACACGACCATGACCTACGAACATGTCGCACAGGCGCTCGAGTTGCAGCCGCCTTGCACGATCCGTCAGGTCATTGCAACGCTTGAGAGATTGATGGTCGAGGATGCCGAGGCTGGACGGCCCTTGCTCGCGGCGCGGGTCGTCAGCCGCACCCGCGATGGCCTGCCTGCACCGGGCTTTTTCGATCTGGCGCAACGCCTGGGATGTTACTCAGGGCCACTGCAGGGCGAGTCGGCCCGGCGCTTTCACCAAACCGAGCTGTTACGGCTGGACCGGGTCGCGCCGGCGGATGACCCGCCGGCAACGACGCCTCAATAGCCGACCGGATCCACCGACACGCGGACCCGGATTTCCTGGCCCGGCGCCTGGCTCGTGCGGGTGTGGCCGATGTAGCCGTTGTAGTCGTAAGTGACGTCGTAGCCGATCACTTCGCGCTCGACGCGCACTTCGTCGCGCCACTCACACACCTCTTGGTCGCGCACGTATTCGCGCGTGGGCTGCGGCGGGTAGTAATGCGGCGGATAGTTGCGCCGACCCTCCTCGGCACCGATCGCCGCGCCGATCAGTACGCCAGCCGCAGTCGCGGCACGACGACCGTCACCTCTGCCAACCTGGTTCCCCAGTACGCCGCCAATGATGCCACCGAGTACGGCCGCTCCGGGGTCGCCGGCGCGGTGATAGCCGTGCCGACCGGGCTGGACATAACGTACCGGCTCGTTCCAGCAGACTTCCCGCGGCTCGTTGATGTGAATATCGCGGTACACCGGCTCGGAGTCGATCACCCGGGCAAAATCAAACTGTGAACCGGTGTCACGGGCGTTCGCCTGGGTCACTGGCAGCAGTCCCACCAGCACACCCATGGCGACACTCAAACTGACTGATCTGATCATGACGACTCCCCGTAAGGACGGGCCACCATGGCCCACGCAGGCAACACTAGAGGGTGGGGCTTGAATCGATTCTGAATCGAGCCGGCGATGTTGGTGACCGTTCAGGGGCAGGGGGTGTGCGTCGAGGTGATGTTCGTCGTGATCTACGCGAACCCGAGGGCCCTGGCCCTGAGCGTACAAGCCTCTTCGTGAATCATGTTGCCACGCCGCCGTCTTTATCTCGCCCAATACACCTCAAGTCGTTTGCGAAGCCAAAACTCATGCCGATTCCGATTCCGATACCGATTCCGACCCCGACTCCCGGCTTCGCATCGCTGCATCCGTTTGAACCCTACCCCGCGCCCACAGCAACCAATGTGCTCCTGCCTCTTGACCTTCCCCGCCGCACTTGTGAGTCTTGCCGGTGAAGGCCGCATGACAGCGGGCCACGAAAGGCGCGGACACACCGCGCCGTCACCACATCGGGGAGTGATATATGCCGCGCTTTGCCATGGAGACGATCCGCAACCTTGCTCTGGCCGGTCATCCCGGCGTCGGCAAGACCAGTCTGTTCGAGGCTCTGCTGCACGCCGCAGGGGCGATCCAGAGCGCCGGGAGCGTCGAGCGCGGCAACACCGTCTCCGACTTCGACCCGATGGAAAAGGAGTGCGGTCATTCGCTCAATACCGCCATCGCGGCCTTCGACTTCCAGAACACCCACTTCAACCTGCTCGACACGCCCGGCTACCCTGATTTTCGCGGTCCGACGCTGTCGGCGATGGCCGCGGTCGAAACCGTCGCGGTCGTCATCAACGCCGCCAACGGGATCGAGCACGGCGCGGTCCGGCTGATGGACCGCGCTGCCCAGCGGTCCAACGAGCGGATGATCATCGTCAACCGCATCGATGCCGAGGGGGTCAACCTGGGCGCGCTGGTGCGCGACATCCAGGATGCCTTCGGCAAGGTCTGCCTGCCGGTCAACCTGCCCGCCAACAACGGCAGCTCGGTGGTGGATTGTTTCTTCCATGTTGACGGACAGAGCGACATTGGACCGGTGGCGGACTTTCACCAGCAAATCATCGACCAGGTCGTCGAGGTCAATCCGGACCTGATGGAGCACTACCTGGAAGAGGGCGAGGAAAGCCTGAGTGCCGAGGACCTGCACGATGCCTTTGAGCAATGCCTGCGCGAAGGCCATCTGATCCCGATCTGCTTCGCCTCCGCTCGCACCGGCGCCGGTGTGAAGGAACTGCTGGAGGCCGCAATCCGCTTGTTGCCAAACCCGGCCGAGGGCAATCCGCCGCCGTTCCTGAAAGGCGAAGGCGACGCCGCCGAGCCGGTGGTGGTCGAGGCCGATCCGAGCGCGCATGTCATCGGCCATGTGTTCAAGATCATCAACGATCCCTATGTCGGCAAGCTGAGCATTTTCCGGCTTTACCAGGGCACAGTGCGGCGCGACACCCAGTTGTACATCGGTGACAGCCGCAAGCCCTTCAAGGTCGGTCATCTGTTCAAGATGTTCGGCAAGGAACATGCCGAGATCGACGAGGGCATCGCCGGCGATATCTGCGCGGTGGCCAAGATCGAGGACATTCATTTTGATGCCGTGCTGCATGACTCGCACGACGCGGATCATTTCCATCTAAAGCCAATCGACCTGCCCGCGGCGATGTTTGGCCTGGCGATCGAACCGGCCACCCGGGGCCAGGAGCAGAAGCTCGCCAATGCCTTGCACAAACTCGGCGAAGAAGACCCTTGCCTGCACATCGAGCACCACGCCGAACTGAACGAGACGGTCATGCGCGGCCTGGGCGACCTGCATCTGCGGGTGATGCTGGACAAGCTGCGTGAGCGCTTCGGCGTTGAAGTTTTAACTCGGCCGCCACGCGTCGCATATCGCGAGACGATCGCTGTTCCGGCCGAAGGCCATCACCGACACAAGAAGCAGACCGGCGGCGCCGGTCAGTTCGGCGAGGTCTTCCTGCGGGTTCGACCGCTTGAACGCGGCGAGGGCTTCCGTTTCGTCAACTCGGTGGTCGGCGGCGCGATCCCGCACAACTTGATCCCGGCGGTCGAAAAAGGTGTCTATCAGGTACTGGAAGCTGGCGCCATTGCCGGCTACCAACTGCAGGACATCGAGGTCACCGTCTACGATGGCAAGTTCCACGCCGTCGATTCGAAGGAAGTCGCCTTCGTCACCGCCGGCAAGAAAGCCTTTCTCGACGGCATCAGCAAGGCCCGACCGATACTGCTCGAACCGATCGTGCACCTTGAGGTACAGGTGCCCGAGGCACACATGGGCGACGTCACCACCGCACTCGCTGGCAAGCGTGGCCGCATCAACGGCACCGACTCGGTACGCGGCGGCGAGATCGTGATCAAGGCGCAGGTCCCGCAGGCCGAGATCGGCGAATTCCAGACCGAGCTCAAGGCGATGACCCAGGGCCAGGGCCGTTACAGCCTGGAGCCCAGCCACTACGAAGCGGTCCCGCCGCAGGTGCAGAGGCAACTGATCGAGGCGTGGAAGCCGAAGGCGGAGGAGGATTGATGCTTGCAGTGCTGAGGGCGGGGTGATGAGGGCTGAGGGCGGGCTGATCAGGGCTGAGAGCTGAGGGCGGGTTGATCAGGGCTGAGAGCTGAGGGCTGAGGGGTCAGGGAAAGCCGAGCGGCCACGAACCATTGACCTCGACATCGCGAGGGAGCCTAAGCGACCACGGCGATCCAGCGATCTTCCGCTCTTCTCGTACAAGATCTCTGGATTGCCACGGCATGCGCTGCAGTCTCCGACACCGGCCGCGCATGCCTCTCCATGGAACTGTGAGCCAAATTGTTGATTTTATGCGCAGTTCGCCCCGCTTTTTCTTTTCGCCCCAACGGGGCAGCACAAGTTTGCCTGGGGCAACGCCCCAGGTAAGCAGCGCGTCGATCCCGAGCCCTGAAGGGGCGCCCAATTTTCGCACGTGCGGCAAACCGGCCTGACCGTATGGGCAGCGCGCCTGATCTGGGCCGCCGATCCAGCATCCGACCATGGTTCGCCCTTTCAGGGCTCTGGTCTTCGTGGTCCGGTTTTCCTGGGGCGTTGCCCCAGGCTAACGTGTGCTGCCCTTTCAGGGCGGTAAAGCAACAGCGAAACGCAACAGGATCGCCGCAGTCGCTTGGGCTCCTTCGCAATGACGAGGATTCAAGGCCCGTGTGCATTCGGGTCTTGAAAGGCATCCCTCCATGAACCCATATCGTAACCCATTGATTTACGGCAGAGCCGGGACCCTGGCCCATGTGCATTTCCAGGTCGAAGAAGGCGCTCGGAGGAAGAACCATTCTCACGCGGAGACGCGGAGGTCGCGGAGAGAGCTTTTAACCCGGATGTTTCATGAACGTTCGTCGCGAGGCCGCCGAGGGCGCGTCGTGGTGCGGTTCGCGGACTATTTGGCGGTGAAGGCGTAGTTTGCTCTACGTGAGCCGACCAATGGGAGCAAACCGCGCCCACGGCGTGCCCAGCGTGATGAAAGCGGGCGGCGGCCGCAGTAGAAGGTTTATGAAATATCCGGGTTAAGAGAACAATCTGACATCAGGCGTCGTGAACCCGGCGTCCGACTGCTGCTCGCACTAGGCGCCTCGATCTTGCTCTTCCTCCGCGTCCTCCGCGTCTCCGCGTGAGACCGCTCTTGCTGGTTCATGGCCCGTGTGCATTTCCGGGCCGGAAAAGGCGTCTCGCAATGACGACGTCATGGGTGCATGTAGAGGCATGCGCGGCGACTACTTGCAGGTTGCGTTGGACTCCAGGCGCATGCCGCGGCAATCCAGGGATCTGAACTTCAGGTTGGAATCGAAGGCCACTGGATCGCGGCAGTCGCTTAGGCTCCCTCTCCATGACGAGGGTTCTTTGCCCGTGTGCACTTCCTGGCCGAAAAAGGCATCTCGCGATGACGAGCGTCAATGGCCCCGCTACTCAAACCCATCAGCAAACAACTCCGGCACGACCAGGATGGATCCCTGCATTCCCTGGGAGAAGTGGAAGTCGCAGTAGTAGGAGAACTCGCCGACATCGTTGATCTGGACCACATGCTCGGTGCCGCTGGTGGCGCTGCCGATCGGGCTGGTCGGGTCGAAGGTGGCCACGCCGGCCACGACGGCACCGGCAAACAAGGGATGCATGCCGAAGTTCGGCAGCGCCTGGAAGCGCACCTCAGTACCGGCGCTGATCCGCACGCAGCGCGGCCGGTACAGGAAGGGATTGGCCTTGTTGTCGTTGGCAATGACGATACTCGCCTCGCCTCGTCGGTCCTGGAAGTCGGCCAGAAGACAGCCGTTGGCCGCAGCCGCCGGCGCGGCAGCGATTGCAAGTAGCAGTGCGAGCCAGTAGGAATTGAGCATGTCGTTGCGCCGGAGAATGCGGATCAGAGTGACGCAGGATAGTCTAGCCCCGATGGGAAGTCGCCAAGTCGGGAGTCGGGAGCTGATGCAGCTATGCGCAGCCGGGAGTCGGGGTAGGAAGCTCAGTGCTTCAGCAATCAAGGCGCGGGCACCACCACACGGCTCTTGATCTGACTGGGCCCTGGGCCCTGATCCCTGGGCCCTGGCTCCTCAACCACCAACGCCAACTTGCCAATCGTCTGGCCTGACTCGATCCGGCGCTGCGCTTCGGCGGCCTCGCGCAGGGGGAAACACTCCACTGGCAGCGGCCGCAAGCGGCCGTCGGCGAAGCGCTCCAGCAGCCACAGCATGCCCTCGCGCAGGCGCGGGGCCTGGGCCTGCAGGAAGCTCAGATTGGCCGCCAACACGCTGCGGTTGGACTGGGTCATGGCCAACGGGTTGAAGCGCGGGGTGCGCAGCCAGTCCCAGGCCAAACGGAGCCAGTTCAGCCGGCCGTTGTGCGGCAGCATGCTGTGGAAGCCGTAGATCACAAGACGCCCGGTCGGCGCCAGATGCTCATAGCTGGCCTTCAGCGTCGCCACACCGTTGGCGTCGAAAATCGCTTCAAAGCCGTCGGCGGCAAATGCTTCGGCCGCGGGCCAGAGAGCCTCGTGAGACTTGTCGATGACTCGCTCTGCCCCTAGCCGCTCGCAGTAATCACGCTTGTGCGCCGACCCCACTACACCGGCAATCTGCGCTTCGGCCAGCACCCCCAGCTGCACCAGCGCCGAGCCGACGCCGCCAGCGGCCGAATGGACCAGCCAGCGTTCTTCCGGTCGCGGATGCAGTTGCTGGTGGACCATGAACCAGGCGGTCAGGAACACTGTCGGCAAGGTCGCGCCCTCGGCCATCGAAAGGCCGGAAGGCAGCGCGAAGACCTGGGTCTGATCCAGCACCACCCGACTGGCATAGCCGTTGAACAGACACAGGCCGACCACCTCATCGCCCAGCTGCCAATCGGTCACGCCCTCGCCCAACGCATCGATGCGACCGGCTACCTCGAAACCCGGTGTGATCGGATAACCGTGCAACTCGCGCGCCGACGCGTACAGGCCCATTCGGATGATCCCGTCGGCGTAATTCACCCCGCAGGCCGCCACCGCAATCCGTAGCTGACCCGGACCCGGCTTCGGATCGGCCACTTCCTCCCATCGCAGCGCCTGATAGCCGCCGGGCTTGTCGATCCGGATCCGTTGCATCGTTGGCCTCCGTGGTCCGGCGCCATGATGCAACAGGGGATGGCTGGCGGGCCAGCTACAACGCGCGCCGTCCGTGCGGCTGCCCATCGATCCAGCCTTGACTCTGAGCCTGTTCACCACGCACGC
Organism: Lysobacterales bacterium; assembly: GCA_041745855.1. Taxonomy (GTDB): domain Bacteria; phylum Pseudomonadota; class Gammaproteobacteria; order Xanthomonadales; family SZUA-5; genus JAWLAT01. The sequence goes on from JBGTIE010000545.1 coordinate 13,221, forward strand.
GCCGCAATTCTTCCTCGGTTAGCTCGATCTGCAGACCGGCTCCCTCGGGCGACAGCTTCGGCGGCGCGCTCAGTCGGATCCGCAGAGCCAGATCGGTCCTCGCGTCGGCATAAGCAATTGCATTGTCCAGGGTGATGCGACCGGCCCGGTAGAGCCGGTAGAGTGATTCATCGAAGGTCTGCATGCCGCGATCCACGCCGTTCTTCATCGCGTCCTTCAGCGCATCTGTTTCGCCCTTGAGGAGCAAGTCAGAAACAAACGGGGTCTGCAGCAGTATCTCCACCGCGGGAATCCTTCGGCCGTCGCTACCGGGCAGCAGCCGCTGCGCAATCACCGCCTTCAGGTTCAGTGAAAGGTCCATCAGCAACTGCGGCCGCGCAGCGGGCGGGAAGAAGTTCAGGACGCGGTCGATCGCCTGGTTGGCATTGTTGGAGTGCAGCGTGGAGGTGCACAAATGACCAGTCTCGGCGTAGGAGATCGCATGCTGCATCGTTTCCTGATCGCGGATCTCGCCAATCATGATCACATCCGGCGACTCGCGCAGCGCATTGTGCAAGGCCGATCCGAAGGACTCGGTATCCAACCCTACTTCGCGCTGGTCGACCACCGACTTCTTGTGGCTATGGACGTACTCGACGGGATCCTCGATGGTCAGGATATGGCCGGTCTGATGCGTGTTGCGATGATCGATCATCGCCGCCAGTGTGGTCGACTTGCCGCAGCCAGCCGCGCCGACCACCAGCACAAGGCCACGTGGCAGCATGATCAGCTCCTTCAGAATGAGAGGCAGGTTCAGGCTATCCAGACTCGGGATGCGGTCGCTCAGATGGCGCACCGCAATCGCCAGCTCACCACGCTGGCGGTATGCGTTGACCCGCACCCGACCGGCTCCAGGCAGCGGTAGGCCCAGATTAATTTCGCGTCGGCGCTCGAACTCGGCGAGCTGCGCCTCGTTCATCAGCGACTGTGCCGCCGCGCTCAAGTCGGACGAACTCAGCGGCACCTCGCCTAGCGGCCGGGTTACCCCGTCAACCTTGATGTTGGGCGGTGCTCCGACGCTCAGAAACAGATCCGACGCGCCGCACTTCGGCATCTCAGCCAGCAATTCCTGCAGAATCATGATTGGTGCTCCCCTGAATGGATCACTTCAGGATCGCTCAAGCAGCAGAACGGCTTGATGATCCAGATCAATCCGGGCACCACCGGATCCCAGGGGGAACCCTCCGACCCCCAGATCAGAACGACGACCCTGGTGTCTGCAGAAAAGCCAGTTCCTCGGCGGTGGAAGTGCGGCCGAGGATCACGTTTCGGTGCGGAAAGCGACCGAAGCGCTCGATGATGTGCTGGTGCTGACGGGCGTATTCGACATAACCGTCGAAGGCCGGTCGCAGCTCGGCCAGAACCGAGTCGGCCAGCCCCTGCATGAGGGCCACGCAACTGGCCTGGTCGGCCGGAGATTCGCTGTGCTCCAGCGGCAACCAGGCAAAGATCCGCTCGATCGGACGCAGTTCTCGGTGCATTCCCTGATGCAGCAGGTCCAGGCACAGTGCACGGGCAAGCGGGTCGAGGGCAAAGGCGTCGGGAGTACCGCGGTGAACATTGCGCGGGAACTGGTCGGTCAGAATGATCAGCGCGAGCAATCCTCGGGGGGAGTCGCGCCAGGATTCCAGATGGCCGTCCGCCGCCTGGGCGATCAGCCCGCCGTAGCAATCGCGAATATGCCTGTCGACCGCCTCGTCCTTGCCCCACCAGAGGCCCGAACGCTCGGCGATGACCCCCGCATCGTCCGGCGCCTGTCCGAACCAGTAGTCGAGCACGTCGATGTAGCTTTGGGCGGAACCAGTCGTGTCAGATGTTGTGGCCACAGCGTTCCTCGGATTTCACGGATGGAGATCTCTACCTCGCCTGCCAACGCAGACTCGCGCTGACGCTGCTGCCGGCGGTGTTGAATCCGCTTGCCAGCTCATAGTCCTCGTCGGTGACATTGTCCCAGCGCAGTTGCAGCCGCCATTGCGCCGACCAGCGCCAGTCGGCGCGCAGCGCGAGCAGGCTGTAGCTGTCCAGCGGCTGGCCGAAGTCCAGGCGTTCCGAGGCGTGGTCGATCTCGATGCCGAACAACCATTCAGGACCCGCCTGCCAGTCGACACCGACATGCGCGTTGCGCCGGGCCCGTCGCGGCAACAGGTTGCCGGTGGCCAGGTTGACCGGGTTCTGCCAGGCCATCGAACCCAGCGCGGACCAGTTCCCCCCGCGCCATTGCCCTTCCAGTTCAATGCCCTCCAGGCGGGCACGATCGATGTTGATCGCGGCGAAGTTTTCGCCGGAGAAGTTGATCAGATCGTCGACATCATTGCGGTAGGCGCTGATCGCGCTCCGCCAGGTCTGGCTGGCGCGCCACTCGGCGCGCAGCTCCACACCGCGAGAGCGCTCTGGCGCCAGATCCGGGTTGCCGGCGAACAGGCCGCCGAAGCCGGGGAAGTACAGCTCGTTGAAATTCGGCGCGCGAAAGCCTTCCGAGGCGCTCGCCTGCAATCGCAGCGCGGGCGAGAACTGCCAGCCCCAGCCCAGCCGCGGCGACCACTCGGCGCCGAAGCCGTCATAATCATCGACCCGCAGCGCCGCCTCCAGCCGGTGTGCGGCCAGATCTATCCGGTACAGCGCAGCCGCCGACAGCGCCTGCCGGTTCTCGTCGAACACCGTGCTGCCGTCGAACAGGTCCTGGTTGACCGCGCTCTCATCAAGCAGGGCGGCGATCAGGGTCAATTGCTGGTCCGAGCCAAATTCGCGTCGGGCGAGCAGGTCGAACTGGTACCGCTCGGTGTCGAAGCGGGAGAAGAAGACCGGCGTGAGAAACTCGTCGATGGACCAGCCGAGCAGGCCCTCGGTCTGCCAGTTGCCCGCATCGAGCGTGCCCTGCATTGACAAGGAACGATTGCGCGAATCACTGCGCCCCTGATCAAACTCGATCTCGCCGTCGCGGCTGGAGCCGCGCAAGCGCAGGCTGGCGCCATCAGCGGCCCAGTCGGCGGCGACATGGACATCGGTCGCTCTATAGCCGTCGTCATCCGGATCGAAGGAGAAGCCGCGCTCGTTCTGGGCCGAATAGCCTTCGCGGTTGCGCCGCGCCAGACCGCCCCCGATCTGCCAGGCCTGGCCCTGATGGCCGGCCGAAAACGCGCCATAGGCATCACCATAGCTGCCGGCGCTCAGGCGCAGTTCCGGCGTGCCGGGGGTGCGGGTGAAGATCTGCACCACGCCGCCGATGGCGTCCGATCCCCACAGCGCCGCGCGCGGCCCACGCACGATCTCGATCCGCTCGATCTGCTCCAGCGGCAGATGCTCCCAGGCCGCTACGCCGGTGGTCGCCGAGGACACCCGCACACCGTCGACCAGCACCAGCGTCTGATTGGCGTTTGCGCCACGCAGCAAGACCCCACTCTGGGCACCGGGCCCGCCGCTGCGGGAGAGTTCCACACCGACCGAGCGCCGCAGAAGATCCGGCAGATCCAGCGCCTGCGAAACCTCGATCTCATGGCGGTCGATGACCACCGCCGAGGCAATGCTCTGCTCGACGGTCTCGCTGCCGCGGCTGGCGGTGCTGATGACCGCCGCGAGTGGCTCGTCCCGCGCAACCACGGCGTTGCCGGCGATCGCTATCGCCAGGATCGAAAGGGAAAAGGAAATGGCAAAGGCCTTCAACGGGGCCTTGTGGGGGGCTTTCATGGATGTCGTACTCCTTGCAACTCGCCGCCCGCGAGCGTGGGGGCGTTGAGGAGCACGACGAAGCAGAACGGGACCACGCGCTGGAAGGCCGGCCACGAACGACTCCGGCCGCCCTCCGCAGCACCTGGTCAGATCATCCTGTGGGCCGGTCTCCGGGCTTGTGAAGTGGGCGTTTGCCCGGTTCCATTCTCGCCTTCCCACGCTTCAAGGCGCAGTGGCATATCGAGGTGGAACCGCTTCACTTACCGTTGCGGGGGCAGCGTCGGACTCGCACCGACTTCCCGTTTCACCCCAACCGTTTCCGGTCGAGGCACCCATCAGGCGGCGCGATGGTAGCTGTGAAGTGGGGGTAAATGCCAGTCCTTGGAGCGAAGCGGCGTGCGGATCCTTACTGGTGCAGCGATGCAAAGCAAAGTAGGGAATCGGGGTCGGGGTCGGAATCGGAATCGGAATCGGAATCGGATTTGAGGCCGACGGCATGAACCTTGACCCTGACAACGACTTCAGATGTACCAGACAGTCATCAAGGACAGCCGCATGGCGAAACGATTGAGCAGTAGGCAGCCGGATACCCCGGACAACGGATCGATACCGATTCCGATTCCGACCCCGACCCCGAGTAGAGCTCGCTGGCAGAAAACTCGGCGTTGACCGAAGCGGCTTCTGCAACACACCCCCTCAGCCCTGTGCACGATGTGAGCGAACGCTCCACGATGCTCACCAACTCCCGACTCCCAACTCCCGACTCCCGACTCGCTCTGACCCTCAACCGCACCGGAATCGCCTTCGACGCCGGCGTACGGGCGCCAATCGCGTGATGATCGAGCGGGACCAGCGTGTTGGTCTCGGGAAAGTAGCTGGCGACGCAGCAGGCCGGGATCGCATATTCCACCAGCAGGAAGTCGAGCGCCTCGCGTTCGCCATCGTGCCAGACCGACACCAGATCGACTCGCTCACCGGCCTGCAAGCCCAGCCGACTCAGGTCCTCGGCGCAGATGAACAGCGGTCGGCGCTCGCCGTTGATGCCGCGGTAGCGATCGCGCAGCCCATAGATGGTCGTGTTGTACTGGTCATGGCTGCGCACCGTCATCAGCTGCAGCAAACCCTCGGCCAGCGCGGTGGGATGCAGCGGATGGGCAATCAGGCGGGCCTGGCCGTTCGCGGTCAGCCATTCGCGCCGGGCCGCCGGTTGGTCGATACGGAAGCCGCCGGGCGTACGCACCCGCTGATTGAAATCCTCGAAGCTGTCGATGACCTGCGCGATCTGGTCGCGGATCAGGTCGTAGTCATTGGCCCATTCCAGCCATGGCAGCGGACTGTCCGGCATTGCGGCGACGGCCAGTCGGGCGACGATGGCGGGTTCGGACAGCAGCTGATTGGAGGCTGGCGGATTGGCACCGGCGCTCAGGTGCACCATGCTCATCGAGTCCTCGACCGTGACCGCCTGCGGCCCGTTCGCGGTGATGTCGAGCTCGGTCCGGCCCAGGCAGGGCAGAATCAGCGCGCGCTGGCCGGTGATCAGATGCGAGCGGTTGAGCTTGGTCGACACGTGCGCGGTCAGC
>JBGTIE010000546.1:0-2118 GCA_041745855.1 Lysobacterales bacterium
GCAGTTCGCCGGCTTGGCCAGCGCGCAGTCGGCCGGCACCAGCGTCTGCCGGATCGACCTGAACTGGGCCGCGGCCACACCGCGCTGCGATGGCCCGGCTGACTATCGGGTTGAACGCAGTCCAGGCACGGCCTTCAATCCGTTCAGCGCCAGCCTGCTGGCCGATGGCCTGGCCGGCACCAGCTATGCCGATCCTTCCGCCAGCTTCGGTGAGCAGTACAGCTATCGGGTCCGTAGCCGCGACCAGACCAACGGCGTTCTGGACGACAACGAGGTGGTCGTGACCAGCACGCCAACCGGTCCGATCGGCGATGGCGAGTTCCACTCCGGCGCCGAATTGGGCGACGTCTTGTTCGACGTCGGCACGGTCCGCCACGTCGGCTGGGAAATTGTCGACGACGTCGCCTTCGCTGGGCAGCGCAGCTATTACTCGACTTACGGGCCGGACGCCTGCCTGGGCCTGACCAGCCCGCCGCTGACCCTGACCGCGGGGATGGCCAGCCAGTTCAGCTTCGTCACCCGCTACGCGATCGAGACCGGCTGGGATGCCGGCCTGGTCCAGATCTCGACTGACGGCGGCGGCAGCTGGCAGGTCATCGCGCCCGTTGGCGGCTATCCGGCCAGCATGAACTTCAACAACAGCAGCGACGCCTGCGGCTTCCCCAACGGCCAGCCCGCCTTCACCGGGACCGCGCTGAACTGGGCGCCGTACGCCTTCGATCTTTCAGTCTACAGCGGGGAGATCCTGCTGCGCTTCCTGTTCTCCACCGACGGCGCGGTCAACGCGCAGGGCTGGTGGATCGACGAGATCGCCATCAGCCACGTCCAGGTGCCAGGTAGCTGCGACAGCGAACTGCTGTTCGCCGATGGTTTCGAGGACTGAGCTGCGGTGCCAACCGATCGCTGATCGATGCTCATGAGCCATCCACTTCGACCCGGATCTGACCAACCGCGCGCCGGGCCCGCTCGCGCGCGCTGAACAAATCGTCGCCGCGCGCCAGGCAGACGCCGACGCGACGCTTGCCCTGCACTTCCGGCTTGCCGAACAGCCGCAGGTCGGTGTCCGGTTCGGACAGCGCACTGGCCAGACCGTGGAAGCGCATGCCACGGCCGACACCCTCGGCGATCAAGGCGGCCGAGGCCGACGGTCCGCGCTGCCGTAGTGCCGGTATGGGCAGGCCGAGGATCGCTCGCACATGCAGCGCGAACTGCGACAGGTCCTGGCTGATCAGCGTCACCAGACCGGTGTCGTGCGGTCGCGGCGAGACTTCGCTGAACAGCACCTCGTCGCCGCAGATGAACAACTCCACCCCGAACACCCCCAGGCCGCCCAGTGCCGCGGTGATCTGACCGGCAATCTCCTGCGACCGGGCCAGCGCGCGCGCCGACATTGGCTGCGGCTGCCACGATTCGCGGTAATCGCCGTCGACCTGATAGTGACCGATCGGCTCGCAGCAGACGGTACCGCCGGCATGCCGCACGGTCAGCAGGGTGATCTCGAAATCGAAGTGCACGAAGCCTTCGACGATCACCCGACCGGCGCCGGCGCGGCCGCCCTGCTGGGCGTAGCGCCAGGCAGCGTCGATCTCGCTGGGCTTGCGGATCACGCTCTGACCCTTGCCCGAGCTGCTCATCAACGGCTTGACCACGCAGGGCAGGCCGAGCGCCGCAACCGCCTCGTGGAAAGACCCCTCGTCATCGCAGAAGCGATAGGGCGAAGTCGGCAGGCCCAGCTCCTCGGCCGCCAGCCGGCGAATGCCCTCCCGATCCATGGTCAGCCGAGTCGCGCGCGCAGTCGGCACGACCCGGAAGCCTTCGGCCTCCAGTCGTTCCAGCGTCGCGGTGTGGATCGCCTCGACCTCCGGCACGATCAGGTCCGGCTGCTCGCTGCGCAGTACAGCCTCCAGCGCGACCGGATCGAGCATGTCGATCACGTGCCAGCGATGCGCCACCTGCATCGCCGGCGCTCCCGCGTAACGATCGACCGCGATCACCTCCACCCCCAACCGCTGCGCCTCGATCGCCACTTCCTTGCCCAGCTCACCGGCCCCCAGCAGCAGCAACTTCGTGGCCGAGGCCGAGCATGGGGTACCCAGGACGTTCATTCTTCGGTTCCAA
>JBGTIE010000547.1:0-1815 GCA_041745855.1 Lysobacterales bacterium
CGGGCACACCGCCGGTGTGGGCAGCGGATCGGTCAGCGCGCTCGGAATCCGCGCTGTCACCGGCACCTCGACGAACCGGATCTCCGGCGCCGGACAGCTGCGCGTGCTCGTCCCGGCGCAGGCGCTGAATAGCAGGACACACAGGCTGCAGGCCCCAATCGCGACACTCGCCCGCATAGATGGTCGCCCGTTCCGATACTGCATCGATCACTCCCCGTGTGTGTGCGGCGCTCGCCGCTTCCGCTTCTCGCTGCAGCTGCGCCGTGCGGTCCGCCATTCGGCCGATACGCGCCCGTAGCTCACCCTCGGCCGTGCGCGCCACCGTCAGATCAGCCAGGCACTGCGTCGCCTGCTGCTGTGCTGCGCGCAAGCGCCAGTCCTCATAGCGATCGCCCACGCCGGCCGCAGCCACCGCAACCGCTTCAACGATGCCCGGCGCCCTCTGCCCGCCCGCGATCGACTGCGCAGCACGCAGCCAACTGGGCCGGCCGAGTTCGTAGCCGATCCAGCCGCCGGCGATCGCGCCTATCAGTAGCCAGGCCCACCAGCGGACGGTCATGTCTGGTAGTCCTGATAGGTAGCGGTGAACTCGGCGTCCGGCATGACCTGCTCCAGCAAGCCGATATCGGCGTAGATCAGCCAGTCACCGGCCTTCCACTGGTGGCCGATCGCCTCGCCATCCACCTCCGCGCGCCGCGCCCAGACCAGGAACTGGCCCGGGCCGGCGGTGGGTTGTCTCGCGTAGGTCTGCAGGCGGCTCATTGCGGCCAAACCTCGACACCGACGGCCGCACAGATGTCCGCAAGCGATCGGCGATCCTTGACCTGGGAGAGATCGACCAGCAGCTCATCGCACAGGTTCAGCGTGCGATCCCAGAAAGGTGCTTGCTTCTGGACGGGCCAAACTCCGCTGATGAACTCGAGAACGGTCTGGTCGAGCACGGTTGCGCTGCCCATGCAGTTCAGATCAACGATGCCGTCGTCGAGCAAAGGCGTCATGTCATCTTCCGAGCGCCTGTCAAAAACGTCAGCTACCGCGCAGAACAGCTCCCGCAGCTGCTCCAGCGTCATGCTCTCGATGTCGATCGGCGCGCAATTCACTGCAGGCGCTCCGTCCGCACGAAGCACGCCACTCCGTCAACAACCTCCACCTCCACACGGCGCGCTTCCTGCTCGACCACGACCACATCGATGTCACCGCGCAGCTCCGTCCAGGCGGCGCGGCCGGTCGCACGCCAGACCAGGCGTCGCTCGCCGATGGCATCCAGGCGCCAGCATTCGACGGTCACACTGGTCGGCTGAACAGGTGGTTCGGCAGCGATCGCAGGCATGCGGCCCGCCATGAAGCCGAACAGCATCCCGACGAACATCCAGACGAAGGCGGCCGCCTTCCACATCCGGGCCTGCTGCTGCGCCCGTTTGGCCTCTTGTTCGGCCGACTCCGCGCGCATCCGCAGCTGCTCAAGCGGTCCCGCGATCCCGTACATCAGTCATCCCTCCCGCTCTTGCGCGAAATGCCGTAGTCCGCCACCAGCACCAGGCACCAGATCAGCAGTAGCAGTGCCACCAGCCACATCACGGTCGCCGCGCCTTTTTCCACAGCGCAATGCAACCCCAGGCGACTGCGAACAGCAGCGCCAACGGCAGGAACAACAGCAATCCCAAACCCGCGATCGTGCTCATCAGCTCGCCTCCCATGGCCCTTCACACAAGGCGCGCTCTGCAGCGCGCCGCCTCTCCAGGCCGCGCAGCTTCCGCCCGCCGGCATAGACCCAATCGCTCAGGGCGGCACATGCGCGCGGCCAGTCGCCGGCGT
>JBGTIE010000548.1:0-6114 GCA_041745855.1 Lysobacterales bacterium
GACCGCGCTGGCCGCGGCGATCGCGGCCACTGCGTTAGCGACGTTGTGGCGGCCGCGCATGGCCCAGCTCACTTCGCCGAGCAGACGTTCGTGTTGGTAGAGGCGGAAGCTGGCGCCGTCGTCGGTGCATTCGCCGCGCCAGTCGGCGGCTACGCCGGGATCGGCGCTGAAGTGCTCGACCCCGGTCCAGCAGCCTTTGGCCAGGACCCGCTCCAGGGCCTGGTCGCCGGCCTTGACAATGATCCTCCCGGCGCCTGGAACGGTCCGCACCAGATGGTGGAATTGTCGCTCGATCGCCGCCAGATCGTCGAAGATATCAGCGTGATCGAACTCCAGATTGTTCAGGATCGCAACTTGCGGGCGGTAGTGGATGAACTTCGAGCGCTTGTCGAAAAAGGCACTGTCGTACTCGTCGCCCTCGATGACGAAGCACTCGCCGCTGCCGAGCCGGGCGGAACTGGGGAAATCCTGCGCGACGCCACCGATCAGGAAGCCGGGCTCGAAACCGAGTCGATCGAGCAGGAAGGCAAGCATCGATGTCGTGGTGGTCTTGCCGTGGGTGCCACAAACGGCCAGCGTGCGTCGACCGGCGAGGACCTGCTCGGCCAGCCACTGTGGTCCGGAGCGGTAGGGCAGGCCGCGATCGAGCACCGCTTCGACCGCGGGGTTGCCGCGCGAGAGCGCGTTGCCGACCAGGATCTCGTCGCCGGGCTGGCCGAGCGCGTCGCTATGCCAGCCCTGTTCCAACTCGATGCCGAGCCTCTGCAACTGGGTGCTCATTGGCGGGTAGACGTTCTGGTCGCTGCCGCTGACCTTGAGCCCGAGTTCGCGCGCCAGAGCGGCCAGGCCGCCCATGAAGGTGCCGCAGATGCCGAGTATGTGGACGCCGCGAGCAGGCGCGCTCATGTCGTTGCGGTCGGCGGCGCGGGCAGGCCGAACAGGAGCTGGCCAACCCAGATCTGGATGATGAAAAGCGTCAGCGCGAGGGCCACGCCGGCCAGCAGCGGCAGCTCCAGCGCCGAACGCAGGATGTGGCCGCTGACGACCAGATTCCAGACCAGCACGACGATCCACGCCAGACTCAGGAATTGCGCCTCGGCGGAGCCTGGATCGACCGCGACCGCCTGCTGCAGCAGCAGGGTCAGCGGCAGCAGAGCGATGGTCAGCAGCGCATCGGTCCCCGACAGCGCGATCTGGGTCTGCAGGAATCTGGCCTCGCGCCGCCACAATCGCAGCAGCGACCAGACCAGCAGCAGGCCGAAGACGAAACCGAACAGGAAGCGCCCGTGGGGATCCTGCAGCGGAATCACGCTCAGATAGTAGAGCGAGACAAGCAGATTGAGCGCGAGCACCAGGACCAGCAACACCGGTGAGGCGGGGAGATCCGCCGGCGTCGCCTTCAGGCGCAGGATCTGAACCAGCAGTCCCAGCGGAGCCTTCGGTGTCTCCGGCGGCGGAGTGGATTCGTTCATCGGGTCAGGCTACGCCCGACCCATCGGCGCGGCACCGCAGGCGCATCATGATTGCTGCAGGCAGGCCACCAGCCGCTCGGCGATCTCTTCGATGCTGCCTTCGCCCTCGACCCGGGCCAACTTGCCCTGGCGTTCGAAATGCTCGATCACCGGCGCGGTCTGCTCCCGATAGACCTTCAAGCGCGTCCGCACGCTGTCTGGATTGTCATCGGCGCGCCCTTGCTCCGCACCGCGCAGGCTGATCCGCTCGAGCAGCGCAGCCTCGTCGACGTCGAGCTGAACGGCCTTGTCCACCGGTTGCCGCAAGCGATCGAGCAAGGCATCGAGGGCTTCGGCCTGGGCCCGGTTGCGCGGATAGCCGTCGAGGATGAAGCCGTTGGCCACGTCGGGCAGGCCGAAACGCTCCTCCAGCATGCCCAGCACGATCTCATCCGAGACCAGTTCACCGCGTTCCATCACGACCTGCGCCTGCCGGCCCAGCGGGGTGCCGGCGCGGACCGCGGCGCGCAGCAGTTCGCCGGTGGAGATGTGCGGCACCTCGATACGGTCCTTCAGCAGCGCGGCCTGGGTTCCCTTGCCGGAGCCTGGAGCGCCCAGCATCACGATTCGCATGGTCGAAAATCCTTTTTGTAAACCACGGCCACAGGCAGGGCCATGGACCACATCGCATGGTGAAGAGGCAAAAGAGCGGCTACGCTAGCCGGACCCCGGGCCGAAGTCAAACCGTCCGAGCTGTGGGCCGCAGAGCCCGTCGCGATGCGGTTTAGGCGGTCTCAGGCGGGGTGTTTCGTACAACCGTTGCGTACTACCGAGGAAGCCGCCAGATGAGTTCAGGAAACCTGCTGTATGCCCAATCCGGCGGTGTCACCGCCGTGATCAACACCACTGCGGCGGCAGTGATCGATACCGCCCGCAAGCATCGGGGCCGGATCGGACGGGTGCTTGCAGCACGCAACGGCATCATCGGCGTGCTGAAGGAAGAGTTGGTCGACACCTACGAGGAGGACTGGCGCGCGATCAAGGCATTGCGGCAGACGCCGGGCGGCGCGTTCGGCTCCTGCCGCTTCAAGCTGAAGTCATTGGAGGCCGATCACGCGCGTTACCAGCGGCTGGTCGAAGTCTGCCGTGCCCATGACGTCCGCTGGCTGCTCTACAACGGCGGCAACGATTCGGCCGACACCTCGCTGAAGATCTCCCAGGTGGCTGGTGAACTGGATTACGAACTGGCGGTGATCGGCGTACCCAAGACCATCGACAACGACCTGGCCGTGACTGACTGTTGTCCCGGCTTCGGTTCGGTCGCCAAGTACGTTGCGGTCTCGATCCTGGAGGCGAGTCTGGACGTAGCGGCGATGGCCGAGTCATCGACCAAGGTCTTCGTGCTCGAAGTGATGGGCCGCCACGCCGGCTGGATTGCCGCCGCCGCCGGCCTGGCCGGGCGCGGTCACGAGGAGCCGCCGCATCTGATCCTGTTTCCAGAGCGCCCCTTCGACCAGGCCGACTTCCTCGCCCGGGTCAGGGAGACCGTGGCCACGGTCGGCTGGTGCACGGTGGTGGTGTCCGAGGGCGTACGCGACGCGAACGGTCGCTTCATTGCCGAGGGCAGCGGCAAGGATGCCTTCGGCCACAGCCAACTCGGCGGCGCCGGGCCGAAGATCGCCGCGCTGGTGCAGGATCAGCTCGGCTACAAGGTGCATTGGGCGGTCAGCGATTACCTGCAGCGGTCGGCCCGTCACATTGCGTCGGCGACCGACTACTACCACGCCTGGGCCGTCGGCGAGGCTGCCGTCAAGTACGCCCTGGCCGGCAAATCCGGCGTCATGCCGGTGATCAAGCGACGCGCCAACCACCCATACCGTTGGGAAATCGCCGAGGCGAAGCTGGCTGACATCGCCAATCACGAGAAGAAGCTGCCGGATGACTACCTGCGTGAGGACGGCTACGGCATCTCCAGCAAGGCGCGCAGCTATCTGGAACCGCTGATCCAGGGCGAAGCCTATCCCGAATACCGCAACGGCTTGCCGCATTATGTGCGGCTGAAGAACAAGCTGGTGCGGCAGAAGTTGGCGGCGTTCGAACTCTAAGTGCAGTTCCAGTTGCCAGTTCCAGTGGCCAGTTCAAGAGCCCAGGGCACAGGCAGCGAGCTGCAATCGGGGTCGGGGTCGGAATCGGAATCGGAATCGATCCGTTAAAAGGCCGCATTTGAAGCGTGTAGCCACGCCGCCCGCTTTGTCAGCATCGCCACGACCGGTCGGGTACGGCGGTACGTCCAGCCGACGACCTTGATGACTGCCCGGTGCACGTCAGTCGTTCGGGGCCAAATCCCAGGTCATTGCCCTCGATTCCGATTCCGACCCCGACCCCGACCCCGACCCCGACTCCCGACTTCACATCTCAGCATCAGTTTGAATCGCACCCCTCTGAACCCTCAGCCCTACGGACTGTTGACAGAACCCTTCCCCCAACCCGACAATAGCCGGCTTATGTCCGCGCATGCACACGATGTCCTGGATTTCGCTCGCGCTGTCCAGACTGGGCGCGTGGTGGAAGGTCGGGCGGAACTGGCGACTCTGCCGCGCCTGGCCGAGGCGGTGGAAGGCCTGGTGGGGGCGGTCGACTACCGGATCGAGTTTGGCCAGCAGCCTTTTGTCGGCGGTTTTGTCCATGTCCAGGCCAGTGCCGAGGTGATCCTGCAGTGTCAGCGCACGCTGGAATCCTTCACCCAGACGCTCATCGTTGATCGTCATCTGGCGCCGGTGCGCGACGAAAGGGACGAGGCTGGGCTGCCGGAAGCCTGGGAGCCGCTGCTGCTGGACGAGGAAGGGCGCTTGCAGGCGCTGGATTGTCTGGAAGACGAGTTGCTGCTGGCGCTGCCCGAGTTTCCCCGCAAGCCCGAGACAGACGACGGCAGCTTGCGGTGGGAGAGCAGCGACGAGGATGCGGGTGGGCCTTTCGCGGCGCTGTCGAAGCTGCGGCGGAACTGACCGGACGGATTTTTGGCGCATGACCCACGCGTGGGACTGGCCTTTTTGGATTGATTGACAGGAGTACACCATGGCTGTTCAGAAGAGCCGCAGAACCCCCTCGACCCGCGGCATGCGCCGGTCCCACGATGCCCTGAAGGCGCCGACCCTGTCGGTCGATCCGACCAGCGGCGAGACCCATCTGCGTCATCACATCACCAAGGACGGTTACTATCGTGGTCGCAAGGTGATCGATCGCTCGGTGCCGGAAGTGGAAGCCGACGTCGAGTAGTACGGCCTGCCGGTCCGGATCTTTTTGCGAATCCGGGCCAGAACTGATCGGCACTGCGCCGGTCGTACCGCGGGGCTGTAGCTGAGAGGACGGGGGATGCACGCAAGAATCATCGGTGTGGGCGCTTGCCTGCCTGAGCAGGTCGTCACCAACGCTGACCTCGAACAGCGCATCGAAACCTCCGATCAGTGGATACGCGACCGTACGGGCATCGAGCAGCGACATATCGCTGCCGACGGCCAGACTACTTGTGACCTCGCCGAAGGTGCCGCGCGCCAGGCGATGGAGCGCGCCGGGGTCAGCGCCGACCAGATCGACCTGATCGTGGTCGGCACCACCACCCCCGACCAGATTTTCCCGAGCACCGCCTGCCTGCTGCAAGACCGCATCGGAGCCAAGGACTGTCCGGCCTTTGACGTCAATGCGGCCTGCACCGGCTTCATCTACGCACTATCGGTGGCGGACAAGTTCATCCGCTGCGGATCGGCCCGCACCGCGCTGGTGGTCGGTGCCGAGACCCTGTCCCGCATGCTCGACTGGAGCGACCGCGGTACCTGCGTGTTGTTCGGCGACGGCGCCGGGGCGGTGGTATTGCGCGCCGACAGTGAGCCCGGCGTGATCAGCACCCACCTGCACGCCGATGGCGCCTACAAGCACCTGCTGTACAACCCTGTCGGTGTATCGGTCGGTTTCAAGGACGAGCCCAATCATGGCGTCAAGGTCATGATGAGCGGCAACGAGGTATTCCGGGTTGCGGTGCGCACGCTGTCGCGGATTGTCGACGAGACGCTGGAGGCGGCCGGGCTGGAACGCGATGCGGTCGACTGGCTGATTCCGCACCAGGCCAATCTGCGCATCATCAAGGCCACCGCCGAGCATCTGAAGATGCCGATGGAGCGGGTCATCGTCACCGTCAACAAGCACGGCAATACCTCCGCTGCCTCGGTGCCACTGGCGCTGGAGCACGGCATCAGCACCGGTCAGGTCAAGGCCGGCGAGTTGCTGCTGCTCGAAGCCTTCGGTGGCGGCTTCACCTGGGGCTCGGCGCTGGTCCGGCTCTAGCCCGGCTGGCACGGGCTCATCGACTGCTGGGAGGTTTCGATGCTCGCGTTCGTTTTTCCCGGTCAGGGCTCGCAAAGCCTTGGCATGCTCAGTGACTACGCCGAAGAGGCGGTGGTCAGGGACTGCTTCGCCGAGGCCAGCACGGCTATCGATATGGATCTCTGGGCGCTGGCCCAGGATGGCCCGGAAGCGCTGCTGAACCAGACCGCCAACACCCAGCCGGCGCTGCTTGCTGCGGACGTGGCACTGTGGCGCTTGTGGAACGCACGTGGTGGCGCGCAACCGCGGCTGCTGGCCGGTCATTCGCTGGGCGAGTACGCCGCGC
>JBGTIE010000549.1:0-2774 GCA_041745855.1 Lysobacterales bacterium
CCGGCGAGCTGGCCAGAGCCCTACAAGACGCCTCGCCAGGCGATCAGATCGTGCTCGCCAACGGCACCTATGCCGGCGACTTCGCGCTCGAAAGAAGCGGTACGCCGACCCATCCCATCGTTATCCGCGCGGCCAACCCGCACGCCGCAACGATCACCGGGACGGTTTATCTAGTTGGCGACAACGCCGTTCTTCACCAGCTCTCAGTGAATGGCGCAGACATCCGCGGTACCGACTGCCGCGTAAGCCGCAACAAGCTCACTATGCCCCACAACAACGGCATCGTCGTGCGCCCAGGCGCGCCCCACTTTATCATCGAATATAATGAGGTAGCAAACTTCAAGGGACGCGGCATCTATGTGCGCCCGGCGGCCAATCCATCCCATAACGGATGGATCCATCACAACTACGTCCACCGGCAAATCGACAGCAAGCGACTGTCGGTCGGCCTTACCGGCGGCAGCCAGGAAGGTGCGTTTACCCCCCACCACTGCCTAGTTGAATACAACCTGGTCGAGGGCGGCAAGGCGTTCGCCTTCGAAAGCAAGGCCTCAGACTGCCTCTTTCAGTTCAACACCGCCCGCGACTGCTTCAGCGGTTTCGAGCAACGCATCGGGGATCGCGGCATCTTCATCGGCAATGCCTGCGTCGATGGAACCAACGGATTTCGCATCCACGGCAAGGACTGCCAGGTGATCGGCAATCTGAACGATGTGAGTTCGGCCAACTGGCACTCCTTCATCGCCGCCACAGGAACAACCACCTCGGCCGGCTACCTGGACGCCGTCAAGCAAAGCACGCCGCAATGGGCATGCGCCGAAAACTGTCTGTTCGTCGGGAATGTTGGACCGATCTGGATCGGCGGCGGCGCGTCGAAGTGGAGCGTGCCGGCGCTCAACAACCGCGTCGAAGCGCATCGCGGCGAGATCGTGCTCGTCGCAGACAGGAATGAAGGCACCTCGCAAGACCCGAGCGCCAGCCGCGAGGTGCCACCTTATGTCATCCTCCAGCCAGCGGATGTCGGACCCTACGCCGACCTTTAGCGGATCGGCAACCGGCCCCAGCGCCGCCGGCGCAACGGTCGCGTCAGTCTGCCAGACGCTGCTGGTCCTTGAGGCTCTCCAACTCCCCCCCCCCGCGCAACACCAGCCAGACGCTGACGAAGTTGAACACAAATGACAAACTTGACGTCACGCTGAACAACAGCACGGTCACCTTCACATCGAGCTCGAAAAAATACGCACAGCCGAAGCTAAAAATGAACGCCGCCGCATTTATCATCGACGATACGAAATATATATCCTGACGACCGACCATATACAGCAACTGCGAAGTCGGCTGAACAATAAATCGGACAAGATAAAGTGGCGCGAGCAACTGGATCAAGATGCCGGACTCACGCCAAACACTGCCGAATACAATTTCGAACAGGCCTGGAGCGAATAACAACAGCGGGAGCGAACCGAGCAGCGCGAGCGCGGCAAAAAGCGCGGTGGTGCGCCTGAAATACTGACGCAGCGACAGACCATGAAACTCACGCGCCTCGCCGAGGAAGACCTTGCTCGCCGCCTCGCTCAGCATGCGCATGGGCAAGCCGATAATCCGCTGGCTCAAGGCGTAGAGGCCCGCAATCGCCGGTCCATAGAGCGCTGCGATCAAGATGGCGGGCCCAAGCTGGCAAACGGTCTGCAGGAAGGCGGACGGGACGACATAGACGGGATAACGCCAGTTCTCCCGCATGAGCCTGACGAGCGTACGCCAATCGGATTGAACCACCAGAGCACGGTCGGCGCGCGGCAACTGCCAGACGTAATGCACGACCCTTGCCACATAACCGAGCAGATAGCCGGCAACGAGCCCCGGCGCCCCGGTCTGCAAGAAACCCAGGGACACTTGGCTGCCGGCTTGCGTGCCGTACTGCAAGATGCGGTTGGCCGCATTCGAACGATAGCGGCCGTGCCGAATCGACCAGTAGCTCAAGGCGGAACCGATGCCCCAGATCAAGGCAGCGGGGCCGAGCAGCCACAGCCACGGCGCTAGCATCGGCAGATTGAGTGCCGCGGCCAATTGCTTGCCGAACAGCCAGGTCGCGACCATCACCAAAGACGCCATGACGGCCGAGGTGCCGGCCGTCGCGAGAACCATTGCCGCCGCGTCCGCCCTCTCGCGACTGGAAGCGATCGCTAGCTCGAAGCGCAGCCCGATCAAAATTCCCAATATTCCAATAATAGCACTGAAGACAGCAAATACTCCAAACTCTTCCGGAGAAAAAAACCGCGTCAAAAGCGGCGAACTAATTACAACTAATGCCTGACCGACGATGCTGCCACCAGCCAGGACAGAAAGCTTGCGGAAGAACGAGAATTCGGGCATCTGGCGCCGCAGACGGTGCAACATGCGAAGAGAGCTTTCAGCCTTGGGGTCCGAATGGCCTGGCGCCTAAATAGCAGACTGGTTTCAGCTGTCGAGGCGGCAGAGCGGCCGCCTCTCCATTCAAGCTGCAGCTTCGTCGACGGGTCGTCGTGCCGGGACGCCAGATCCCACTTATCTGAAACGCCCAGTTACCCCAATATGCCCCGATAAGGAACAGCCCAGTTGCCGATGACCGCTACCATGATGGCCTTGCAACAGAGGCCGTGGCTCTCCGCTCTCGTTCTCGGCCTGGCCAGCGTTCTATTGTACAGCATCAACATCGAGCGCCCACCTCATCACGATGAATACTACCACATACTAGCCGC
This sequence comes from Lysobacterales bacterium, assembly GCA_041745855.1. Classification (GTDB taxonomy): domain Bacteria; phylum Pseudomonadota; class Gammaproteobacteria; order Xanthomonadales; family SZUA-5; genus JAWLAT01. Next base: position 2,739 of record JBGTIE010000549.1, read on the forward strand.
CAGGGGTCTGCTCGAGACCGGCCTGCCCGCGATCGG
>JBGTIE010000550.1:0-3067 GCA_041745855.1 Lysobacterales bacterium
GGCGTCGACCTGTCACCGAGCATGTTGCTGCAGGCCCGCCGGCGGCTGGCCGGGCAGGGCGATCGGCTGCAGTTGATCGAGGGTGCGTTTCGTACCGATCTGCTCGATCGGCCGCAGGACCTGGTCGTGCTGTCCTATGTGCTCACGATGGCCGGTCCGCAGCGTCTGCAACTGCTCGAACAGGCGCTGGGCGTGCTGGCGCCGGGCGGGTTGCTGGCGGTGGTCGACTTCGACGCCACGCCCTGGCCCGGCTTCGCGCGTTGGATGGCGGTCAATCACGTCGTTATCGACGGTCAGTTGCGGCCCGCACTGGACCGGCTGGCGCCAGCGGAACTGCAGCTTGTTCGACCTGCCTATGCCGGTGTGTGGTCATGGTTTGTGCATCTGCATCGCGCGCCAGTGACCGTGGCTTGAAGTAGCGTGCGGTTCAGGCTGGAAGCAGCTCAGGGCTCCGCGGCAATATCAGGCGGAGGTGGTCGGACCCGCTCACGGCGCTCGGTCGAGTACGGCAAGTATTCCCGGGGCGGATCCTTCAAATTGTCGAGTCGCTCACATTCTTCCCTCACCACCCAGTAACACTCGCAGACACATTCTTCGAGCGATTCCCGATCGAGAACTGTAATACGGCCACGCTGGTAGCTGATCGCGCCCTTTCGCTGCAAGTTTCCTGCGGCTACGCTGATGCCTTCCCGGCGCACACCTATCGCGCTGGCCAGCAGTTCATGGGTCATAAGCAATTCGTTACCCGGCATCCGGTCCAGGGTAAGCAGAAGCTTGCGGCAAAGCTGCTGTGACACGGAATGGTGGCGATTGCAGATGGCCGTCCTGGAGGTCTGAGCCAGCAGGGATTGGGTATACCGGAGAAGGCGATTTCGCGTCGACGCCGAACGGTCAAACTCTTCCAGTAGTACCTCAGCCGGGAGGCACTGAGCGTAGCCCTCATTTTGCACCCGACCTTCGCTCGCCAGCGTGTTGTCGCCGGTGAAAATCTCCACGCCGAGCATGCCCTCGTTGCCGATGACGGCGCTTTCGCTGGTCGCACCGTCCTCCAGCACATGCAAAAGGGAAATGATGCCCGAGATCGGGAAGTAGGCACGCGAGAGCTTTCGGCCTGAAGGACAGAGGATCTCTCCGCAACTGATCGGCGTCAGTTCCAGCCGTGGCGCCAATCTCGCATAGACCTTCGGGTCGAGCGCTTCCAGCAGTAGGTTGCGCTGCACATTCAGTTTTCCTGCTTGATTGTATTGCTCCAAAACAACTCTCCAGCGATTCGTGTCGGGCCTGCAGGGTGAATCACCTGCTCAATGCGGGGCTCGGCCGCCCTGGATCGAGTCGCCGGACAGGTAAAACCGGCTGCCGGGGAAATTCTTGGCGATATACATGGCCTTGTCCGCTGCACGCAGCAGACCGTCCGAGGTCAACGCATGATCAGGAATCATTGCGCCGCCGATACTCGCCGAAATCCGGAGCGATTTCCCGTCGATATCGAAGGGAACTTCCAGTTTGTTGATGATCGACTGCGCCACAATCTTGATGTCTCGAAGCTGCGTGGCGCCCGAGAGCAGGATGGTAAATTCGTCGCCGCCCAGACGTGCAACCGAGTCGTCCTCGCGGACGCAGTCAGTAAGTCGGCCTGCAACGGCGTTCAGCAAAAGGTCCCCTGCTTGATGACCCATGGAATCGTTGATTTCCTTGAATCCGTCCAGATCAATGTACAGTACGGCCAGAGGCGACTTGGCGCGCTTGGCGTGCTTGAACTCCTGATCCAGGCGATCAAGGAACAGTCGACGATTGGGCAGGCCGGTCAAGTCATCGTGGTAGGCGTTGTAGCGGGACTCCTCTTCCGCACCGGCGCGTTCCGTGATGTCCCGAGCCATGCAGACCGTAGCCTCACAGTTGCCCATTTCGTCCAGGATGGGCGCAAGGTCATACTCGAACCGTCTCACCTCACCCATGGAGCACCTGTGAGTCAACTCTCCCCGGCAGCGCGAGAGCTGCGCGATCACGTGCTGCTGATTCTCCAGCAACTCCCAGGCAAACGGAAACCCCAGTTCCATGGGGTTCGAGCCGACAATACTTTGCAGTGGAAGTCCGAACATGTCGGCTGCGGCCTGGTTTGCGTAGGTAAATTTTCCTTCAAGATCAAGAACAGCAATGGGGTCGGGAGAGGCTACGAGTACAGCGGTCAAGGTCCTGCTTTGCATTTCCTTGTCGGCGGCGTACTGGGCCATTGATTCGGCCACGGCCTCGTCTATGGACTCATTGAATCGGGTAATGTCGTAGGCAGCCTCAGGGGAAAACCCGGTCTTGGCTGCACCCCAATGCGACAGCACACTGGCGCGCAGGGCCCGAAATTCCGAAACCGTCTCATTGACATCGAAGCCACTTTGTTGCCGCGCGCTACCGTGTACTTTGGCCCAGGTTTTCTTGTCACTACTGTCACTTGTGCCTTTCGATTTTTCCTCCTGCTCTGAATCCGTCTGAGACGATTCAATATCGTTGGCTATAGCCAGAAGCATCTCCCTGGCATGATCGCGCAATTCCGCCTTGCTCATGCCATGGCCTTTACCAAAATTTCGGGCAAAGGAGTCCCAATCTTCCAGGATGGGTTCGTGGTGTGAACGGATAAAATCTGCGATTCGCATCGCACTACTCCTTGCGCGGGTGATCAAGCACCCATGACAATGTCGCCCCAGGACAGCCGCTCGTCTGTGCGATGGGGAACGCAGGGAAGCGCTTCGATCGAGCGAAGGATCTGGATCGCCGCGGTCGCAAGCTCCCTCTCCATGAACCCATGACGTAACTCATTGATCGTCATTGCGAGACACCTTTTCCAGCCCGTTGTGCTCACGGGCCATGAACCCTCGTCATCGCGAGGGAGCTTGCGACCGCAGCGATCCAGAGATTTTCGCTCCTGTTGTGGTTCAGATCTCTGGATTGCCACGGCATGCACTGCAGTCACCGGCAAGCCCCCAAGCGCCGGCCGCGCATACCTCTCCATGAACCCATGACGTAACTCATTGTTTCGTCATTGCGAGGCATGCGCGGCGACCAGTTTCAGGTTGCC
>JBGTIE010000551.1:0-2687 GCA_041745855.1 Lysobacterales bacterium
GGTGCGCTGGTGCAGCAGGCCCGCGCCTTGCGCGACGGTCAGTCCCTGCGCCTGCGCCTGCGCGACGGCGATCGCAGGGTGCGCGTCGAGGGCGGCTGATCACACCGTCTTTGAGGAATCGGGGTTCAAGAGCTTTCAACACAAAGGACACATAAGGACACAAAGGAAGAGCAAGGAAGAGCATGGAGCGGATGCGCAGGGGGCTCACCTCGGGGTCGGGGTCGGAATCGGTATCGGAATCGATCGTTGCCCGGCGTATCCGACTGCCTCCTCGTGAGCCTTGGAGCTACGCCGCCCGTGCGTTGTCAGCATCGCAACGATCGGGTCGAGTGCGGTGGTACTCCCTGACGACGTTGTTGATGACTCGGTACAGGTCAAGTTGTTGTTGGCCAAAGCCGATTCCGATTCCGATTCCGACCCAGACCCCGACTCACGCCTGTGGCGCGCTGCGATCTTGGCGGAATTCGCCGAGTGGTGAATATTCGCGGCTCCCCATTGGCCATCCCCCGGCTACTTGTCCCGCATCTGAACCGTATCGGTCGTCGTATCCGGGTCGTGATTCGCGGTCGGCTTCGATGAGCTATGCGGATCGAAGGCCGGTCGCTCGCCTGTGGTTGGGGGGAAGCTGACGCTGGGGATCGAGTGGGTCACGGAGACCTTGGCGTCGACATCGTCCTGTTCCAGTTCAAAGCGCAACACCGGGCCGCTGACGCCGAGCTGGATCTCGTCGCCGGTTTTCAGGGCTCGTACGCCGTTGAGCTTCTGACCATTGATGAAGCTGCCGTTGCGGCTGAGCAGATCGGTCAGGCTGAAGGTGCGCGGTTCGCTGCGTGTCCATTCCAGTACGGCGTGGCTGCGGCTGACCATCAGTTCCAGTTCCTGGTCAAAGCGCACATCGCATTCCGGTCCGCGGCCAAAGTACAGCGACTGCAGGCGGGCAATCGCATACACCTCGCGCTGACCGGCGCGCACGCCACTGACATGTACCAATACGACTCGTTCCACGTGGATACCCTGAATTTCACTCGCAGCATTACCGAGCCGGCGCGAAGACACAAGCCGGGAACTGTAACGTGATGCTTCGGCGCGGTCGGTTGGCGTGGTGAATTCCGGTCGCTCTGGTGATTCCTGGACTAGGGCTGAGGGCTGAGGGCTGAGGGGTCAGGAAGAGCTGGCGGTGCCGTATTGGCTGTGGATCTCGGTCTTCGAGTGCACGAACCTAACCCTCCTGGACCAGGGCTGAGGGCTGAGGGGTCAGGAAGAGCCGGCGGTGCTGCATCGGCTGTGGATCTCGGTCATCGAGTGCACGAATTTAACCCTCCTGGACCAGGGCTGAGGGCTGAGGGCTGAGGGGTCAGGAAGAGCCGGCGGTGCTGCATCGGCTCCGGAGCTCGGGCGTCAAGTGCACAAATCTGACCCCATCGGCCGGCCTGGTCCGTTGTTGCATCGGGACAGCCGGCGGTGTGTCCGCCGGACATGCCCCCCGGATCATATGGAGCAGCTACGGTGCAGGCAGGCGTGCACGGTTCAGTTCGACTGACCCCGGCGTTTCGACCGGCGGGACGGGCGTGGCTGCGCGGTGATGGCTGGCGTGCCGTGGTCGTCAGGCACCGTTGCCATCGCACCTGGGTGGCATGGAAGGCTCATTGTCACGCAAGGACTGGGCAAGTGGCGTCGGCTTGCCTATGCTCGGCGCCCATGGCCGATACCCGCAGCGACGAGGACCTGATGATGAGCTACGCCGCGGGCGCGACGGACGCCTTCGACGAGCTGCATGCGCGCTATCGGCAGCGACTGTGGCGTTATCTTGCCAAGCTGGTGCGCGAGCAGGGGCTGGTCGAGGAGCTGTACCAGGACACCTGGGAACGATTGATCGGTGCGCGCGACCGCTACCGGCCGGATGCGCCCTTTGGCGCCTACCTGTTCCGGATCGCCTATCGACTCGCGCTCGATCTGCTGCGCAAGCAACGGCCCCAGTTGTCGATCGACGAGCAGGTGGTGGAACTGTCCAGCGACCAGCCCGATCCGGCCCAGTGGCTGGCGCAGCTGGCCGACGCCGAGCGGGTGCGCAGCGCGCTGGACGAGTTGCCGCATGAACAGCGGGCGGCGTTGTTGCTGCAGATCGAGGAGGAGCTGAGCCTGGATCAGATCGCGCAGATCAGCGAATGCGGGCGGGAGACGATCAAGTCGCGGCTGCGCTATGCGATGAACCGTCTGCGCAGCCGCTTGAGGAGCGAAGGACGATGAACGAGCCGGGCCGCAGCCCGCAGGACGAGGCCCTGCAGCGGGCGATCAGGCAACTGGAGGTGGCGGACGGGCCTCCGGCCGCGCTGGATCAGCGGATCCGGGCGCGCGCGCACGCGGCAGTCAGACGACGGCGTGGTCCGCCGCTGTGGCTGTCTGCGGCGGCGTCGGTGTTCCTGGTGTTTTTTGCTGCCAGCCTGTGGCGTTATCAGGGTGGTGAGCCGCTGTTGCCGCCCGCGCTGCAGGAGCCGCCAGTGGCCGTGAGCGACCGTTACGACGAGGCGGACATGGGGAACGAGATGGCAGAGACGGCCACGACGGCCCGGTCTGAGGAGATTGCCGGGCTGGAACAGGCGCCCACCGCGTCTGATGCAAAGCCCTCACCGCCGGTGGCGAGCCCGCCGGCGGAACTTTCCAGCCAGGCGCCGTCCCCGTCCCGTCCG
>JBGTIE010000552.1:0-4203 GCA_041745855.1 Lysobacterales bacterium
GAAGGTCAAGAGCCTACTTGAGGCGAGTCAAAACGCAACGGCTGCGCGTAGCTTCCAACCTTGCCTCAAGTTGGCTCTGGACTGGGCCCTGAGCCCTGGGCCCTGGGCCCTCAGGTCATTGCAACTTCCTCAAAACATCAGTTTGAATCGCACCCGCCCCGGGGCAGACTTGCGGTGAACCCGTGGAATCATGATACGGTACGGTAAGCCCTTACCACCACATACGGCTTTACCATGAAGACCACGCTGGAACTATCCGACAATCTGATCGAGCAGTCGCGCGAGATTCAGCAACGCGACCGGATCAGCCTCAAGGCCCTTGTCGAAGAGGGCTTGCGTCTGGCTATTGCCAAGCGCCTGGCACCAGTTGAGTACACGTTTGAACCCGTGTTTGGAGGTCGCGGCTGGCTTACCGAGGAAGCGGAGCAGGCGGGCGGGTTGAGCACCGTCCTTTCCGAGATCAACGAGCGATGATTGCACTCGATACCAATTTGCTGGTGTACGCGCACCAGAATGACAGCCCGTGGCGAGAACAGGCTATCAGTGCAATCAGACCAGTAGTCGAGGGTCGCAGACCCTGGGCCTTGCCTTGGCCGGTGGTGCACGAGTTCTACGGCGTGGTCACGCACAAGCGCTTCAAGGAGCCGTCCACCCCAGCCGAGGCGCTCGGAATGCTCCGGGCACTGATCGCGTCGCCCACCGTGCAACTGATCGGCGAGAGCCCTCGACACTTCGAAGTGCTCGCTGAATTGATCGACAAGGCTCGAATCAGCGGCCCGCTGGTCCACGACGCGAGGATTGCCGCGATATGCATCAGTCATGGCGTAGGCGAGCTGTGGAGCGTCGACCGCGACTTTTCCCGTTTTCCCGCCCTGAGGGTACGTAATCCACTGGCACTCTAGCCCGACGGATATGCTTTCGACCGAGCCCTGCGCGCGCTTGAGCACATCGGTTCCTGCCAGCGCGTGCTGTTTTGAAGCCCTACCCCGGCTGCCCATCCAACCTTGGCCGCAGATAGATCCACAGCGAGCGCACCACCCACGGCAGCAGCGCCAGTAGCCAGCCGACCGCGGCCAGCGCCATCCAGGCCGTATCGGATTGAAACTCGGCCAGCACGCGCAGCAGCACGACCAACTGCAGCAGACAGAAGCTGAGCCACGGTATCGCGCCCATCTGCAGCGGGCGGCCGGAGTGACCCTGGGTGACGCGCGTCACCATCGCGACCACCAGACTGCCAAAATAGCCGATGGTCAGCAGATGGACCGGAATGCGACCCAGAATGAACTCGCCGGTATTCAAGTACCACAGGCTCTGCGCCGCGTAACTGAGCATCGCCAGCGGCAGCCACAGGAAGCCCAGATGCAGCACCAGCAACAGCCGCACTGGTCGCGCACGCCACGGCTGCCATTGCCAGCTGAGCCAAAGGGCAAGCCCCGCCAGCGGTAGATCGGCCAGCCACAGCCAGCCGTAACCGTGCATCAGCTCGAGCAGCAGATGAAGCAGGCTGAAGCCCAGCAAGGCCCACAGGATCCAGCCGGGGCGGTAGATCCGGTAATCCGTCAGCACTGCTTGGGAGAAGAACGGCAACATGCGATGGCAGACGGTCAGGAAGATCGGTAATAGCAGCCCGAAGCTGCCGATCTTGATCGTCGCAAAGGCCAGCCGCGCGTCGCCCCCGTATAGGAAGGCGACCAGCAGGATCAAGCCTGCCGCACCGAAGTACAACGCCATCAGCGCAGCCAGCGCGTGGCTGCAACGACCGCGATCAATAATCACCAGCGTGGTCAGCAGATACAGCCCATACAGCCAGGCCAGCAATGTGGCAGCCAGCCCGAGATGGACCAGCAGCGGCATCCCCAGCAAGCCCAGATGGAAGCTCACATAACCCAGCAGCAGACCGCCACCGACCGGCACATAGTGGCGCTTGCCGAAGGCCGGCAGGTTCATCCAGCGCGGAAACACGGTCAGCAGGAAGCCAAAGATGAACATCGGCAAGGCCTGATACTGCATACCCACTGCATGCGCCCACCCCGGCGGCAACATCGTACTGGCCGGCAGAAACTGACCCCAGCGCACACTCACCAGCCAGCTCGCCCACCACAACATCGACAGGATCAACGCACTGGCTCCGCCGAGGAACAGCAGGCGATGCGGCGCGGCCGCGAGCAGGACGGCCGGGTTCAGCGTAGACGGGTCGTGCACGGGCGTGATCATGGGCACAGTCTCACTTGTTCGACGCTCCGCGCGCATTGATTTGCGTCAGAGCGCAGCGAAAGCCCAAGCCAGCCGGCCCCGGGGAGCATTCGCACCGCCGGCATACCGGCCCAGGAGAGCTGGCCCGGAACGCGGTGCGCCATCTTACAGACGCGTTGATATCGGCTTGAGTGCGCTAGCGAACAGACCGGCAGCAGTCGCCCCGCCAGTCTGTCCTCCCCCTGGCAAGAGGAGCAATTCACATGAACCACCACACCAACCACAACAATGGCCCCGGCCCACACTTGATGAGCGCCGGCTCCCTCAGCAAAGACGACGTCTACAACCCCAAGGGCGATGAACTGGGCCAGGTCAAGGACTTGATGCTGGACATGCGCAACGGGCGCGTCAGCTATGCCGTGCTTTCCTTCGGTGGGTTCCTGGGTATGGGTGAGAAGCTGTTCGCGGTGCCGTGGGACGCGCTGACGCTCGACGCTGACAACAAGCGCTTTGTCCTGGATGTCGACAAGCAGCGACTTGAGAGCGCGCCAGGATTCGACAAGGACCACTGGCCGAACATGGCCGACGAACGCTGGGCGAAAGACATCCATGCCTACTATGGCACGACACCATTCGTGAACTGATCCTTCCCTGACACTCCGAAGATGGCGCGCGCTGCGGCGGTCCGGGCAGCGCGCGCCGGCATGCATGGTCGGGTCCATCCCGACGATTCCTCGAAACACCGGCCAGCGGTCGCGAATCAATCGACGTCCGCCTGATTGCGTGCGTAAGGAGGGATCTCGTCAGCCTTCCGCATTGATCCCCGGCGCCGCGCCACGCGCTGCCGGTGCCAGCGTGCTGCTCGGCCAAGGCAGCATGGTTATCGTCTCACCGCTGGCATGCGCAATGGCATTCGCGATCGCCGGCCCGACGCCGGGCACGCCCTTCTCGCCCACGCCACTGGGGTGATGCGCCGTCTGCAAGACCACCACATCGACCGCGGGCACATCGGTCATACGGGTCGGCAAGTAGCGGTGAAAGTTGACGGCCTCGCTCTCGGCGGCGCCCACATCGATCTCGTTGAACAGTCCCGTCAGCGCCCAGGTCACCGCGCCTTCGAACTGGGCGCGCACGATATCCGGGCAGACAACTTCGCCGCAATCAACCACGCAGGTGATCCTGGACAGCTTCCAGCGCGCATCGCCCGCGGGGGCAAGCTCGACCACATGCGCAACGTAGACTTCATAGGCCCCGGTTCCGTCGGGGCCTGCTGCAAACACCTCCTGGAAAATCGCTGCACCCATGGGGCGGAGCTTGCTGTCGCGATCCGACCAGCGCGCCCGCTCCGCGGCCAACGCGAGCACCGCCCGCATGCGGCTGTCGAGAGGAAGATTGCGCATCCGTACTTCCACCGGATCGAGCCCCGCGCGGCGCGCAAGCAGGTCGATCGCGGTCTCGTTGACGTAGCAGCTCGCGCTGTGGCCGATCGAGCGCCAGATGCCGACGCGCGTGCGCGTCGCGAACGCCGATCCTTCGGCGAGAAAGTCGGGAATCAGGTAAGTGCTGAATCCGACGCCCGAGAAGCTCAGTCCGTCTTTCGGATTGAGTTCGGGCGTGGGCGGATACCAGGCACCGACCGAGGGCGCGACGACCTGGTGATGCCACCCGAGGATCAATCCGTCGCTCGAGATCGACGCGGCGAGCCGATGCTCGGAGCCTGGGCGGAAGTAGTCGCTCGCAAAGTCCTGTTCGCGTGTCAGCGTCAGCTGCACCGGTTGGTTGACGACTTCCCGCGCGACGTCGATGACGGACTCTATGACGTCCTGATAGACCTTGCGTCCGAAGCCGCCACCGACCAGCGTCTTGTGCACGGTGATCTGCTCGCCCGCGACGCCGAGCGCCTCGGCGGCGACATGGATCGTCAGCGCCGGCGCCTGCATCGGCGCCCAGATCTCGGCGGCGCCCTCCTTCACCAGCGCAGTCGCCGTCATCGGCTCGAGTGCGGCGTGC
>JBGTIE010000553.1:0-4777 GCA_041745855.1 Lysobacterales bacterium
CGGCCAGCCCGGCGCGGCACGCAGGCGCGCGATCTCGTTACTCGCCACCCAGCGCGCCAGCCCGGTTTCATCCAGATGGAGCTGGCTGCGACTGGCCGCGCCGGTAGCCTGCAGTACCGCGAGCAGGGCCAGTCCGAGCACGACCATCGCCACCAGCACTTCAAGCAGGGTGAAGCCGCGGCTGCGCATCACCGCTGCGCCGCGCTCAGTCGCAGCGCGCCGATGCCATCGTTGCGGACCATCCAGCCACTGACTTGATTGCCCAACTGCAGCCGGAACGGGCTCGAGCGACCATCGGGCAGGCAGATCAGCTGCGGCTCCGCCGGCAGTTCCACCGGCAACTCGCGCAAGGCGCCCTCCAGCGCCAACTGCCATTGCCAGCCCTCCGGCAATCGAACCTGCCGGAAGGATTCCTCCCGGCCCAGCGACTGCCAGCCATCCGCGGTCAGCTCACTGCCCTCATAGCCATTGGCGCTCAGTGCCATGCCGAGCAGACGCGACTCGATCACCGCGCGATCGCACAGCAGTTGGAACTTCAGCGCGAAGCGATCCATTTCGGCGCTGCCACGACGTTCGCCCAGGCCACCGCCGCTGGCGAGCAGGGCCAAGCCGGTGACCGACACCAGGATCGCGATCGCGACCAGCAGTTCGAGCAGGCTGAAGCCGGCGTCGGCCGGACGCGAGTGCGAACGGGCGATCCGCGCGGCGACCTCAGTCGACCCAGTTGCCGACATCGGCATTCTCGCCTTCGCCACCGGGCCGGCCATCGGCGCCCAGGCTGTACACGTCGATCTCACCGCGACGACCCGGGTTCAGATACAGATAGGGCCGGTTCCAGGGATCCTTGATCACCGCGTTGCCCTGCAGATAGCCGCCGTTCTTCCAATTGGCTGCCTCGGGTTGCCCGGCAGGCCGGCGCACCAGCGCCTCCAGGCCCTGTTCGGTACTGGGGAAGTTGAAGTTGTCGAGCTTGTACAGGTTCAGCGCATTGACCAGTGTCTGGACGTCCTGCTTGGCCCGCGCCTGCCGCGCCTGTCCCGGCGCGTCGGCCACGTTGAGGGTAACCACCGTCGCCAGGATGGCCAGGATCGCCACGACCACGATCACTTCGAGCAGAGTGAAGCCACGCTGCCGATGACGGAATCTGGCATCCGATCGGACGCCGGGGAAAGGAGTATGGACGGCTTGGACGTGCAAGGGGCGATCGAACAAGGTGCGGTCCTGCTGGCTGCGTATGCGGCAGATGATAACGCCGACCCGGGTTGGCTGTCGGTTAAGCGCATTAAGAGAGCTTCCTCGGTGCCTGCTGCTTGGCGCGTCGCTGACTTCGTTGCCCGAGTACAACTCAGGGTTCCATGGAGCGCATCGAGGCAAATCGAAACCCCGAGTTGCACTCGGGCCGGTCGCGCAGGGCTCTCGCTTTAGCTCTCGCTATTACTCCCGACTCCCGACTCCGAACTCCTGGCTCCGCGCGCTGTTCCCCCACTCACCGCGGCAATCGACTGCTCGATCGATCGGGGTTGAGCCAGTGGTCGTCGGTCTCCGCGCGACGGTCCAGCGCCAACGCGCGCTTCTCGTGCCGCCTGGCCTGGCGCGTGTCACCCAGCGCGGCAAAGCTGCGGTTCAGGCCCCACTGATAGAGCGCCTGCTTGCTATCGAGTCTGGACGCCGCCTTGTAGTGTTCGAGCGCCTTCGCGTAGGCGCCCTCGCTCTCCAGTTGCAGACCCTGGACGAAGTGATGGTAGGGGTTGCCGTCCTCGGCTTGCGCCAGGCGCCGTTCGAACTGGGCCAGTTGCGCAGCCGGCCCTACACTGCGGTACAGATTGACCAGGTTGAACAGTACCGAAATACGATTGGGATCATGCTTGAGGGCAGCCAGGAAATCCCGCTCGGCACGTGTTGAATTGTGCATGCGCAGGTGCAGCACGCCACGGTTGCTGTAGGCCGAAACCATTGACGCGTCGAGTTTGAGGGCTTGCGCGTAGTGCGCCTCGGCCCCAGCCTGGTCGCCCGCAACCATCAGTTCGGCACCGCGATTGTTGTAATAGTGCGCCAGCGCGCGGTCCATCGAAATCGTCCCGTGACTGCCCCGGATCACGGGCCGGTTGGGGTCGAAGTGCACTTCCCGGGCTCGCCGGAGTATGCGGACGCTGGCATTGACATGACCGGTGTAGAGCACCGTGCTGTCGCCGCGCATGGCCACCAGCGCGTGCTCGCTCTCTTGCATCTGGGCGTCCAGACCCGCCAGCTTTGCCAGTTCGATGAAGGTCAGGGTGAAGGAAAGACAGTTACCCTTGCGGTCAAGATAGCCCTGTTCGATCGTCCGGGTGTAGCCGTCGTCGTACTGCAGTCCCATGCCGGCGGGGTCGAACATGAACTCGACCAGCCGCGCGAGGCGCTGTTCCGGAAAGCGCGCCTTGTCGAGTACCTCCACCTGCAGCGATCGATGCAGTGCTGCGGGAACATGCAGCACTTGCGACTGCGCCGGCACTACCGCCTTGACCGGCATCGACCAGAACAGTACCGGGGCCCAGATAAGCCCCAGGACCCAGGGCCACACCAGGGCAAGCAACAGTGAACGGGCGAGCAAGCCATCTCCTCCGTACGTCCGCACCAGCTACAGCATAGAACCGATTCCGGCGCAATTCAAAACAAGGTCGGGGACGGTTGCAAATCAAACTGATGCAGCAAAGGCTCCCGCCATCGCCTTCCTGCCGACGTCCACGATGGCTACCCGGTGCACGTCAAGTGGTTCGTGGCCAAAACCCATGGCGTTGCCCTCGATTCCGATTCCGATTCCGATTCCGATTCCGACCCCGACCCGCCCCCCCGACTTCACATCACTGCATCAGTTTGAATTGCACCCCGGGGGGACTTGTACGAACCGAAGCGAGGCGGAAAAAAGGCTCGCGTCACCAGGTCCGCAGGCGGCCACCTTCATAAAACGAGGGGACGAGGATGCGCTGCTCCTCTCTAGACAGTCGCCGCTCGAGCGCCCGTGCGCGCTGCCGCACCCGATCAGCCTGATCATCCTTGCCCAGCGCATGCATGCTGCGGGCCATGCCAAGGAGGAACAACGGCTGCTCCCGATCGAAACGCACAGCCTTCTCGAACCAGCTCAAGGCCTGATCATGCGCCTCGACCTGCTGCAGCTGCAGCGCGATGACAAAGTGCCGATACGGATCATCGCCCCGGAGGTTCCGCAGTCGACGCTCGACGTCGGCCAACTGCGCGGCATTGCCCGAACTGCGGTGAAGCGCAATCAGGTTGGTCAGGGTAGAAACCTCCTCCGGATCAAGGAAGAGCGCGGCGTTCAGGTGACGCAATCCGCGGGCCGGGTTGCCCAGCCGTAAATGAAGTACCCCGCGATTGCTGTGCGCGGCGACCATCGAGGAATCCCGTTGGATCGCGCGATCGAAATGCGCGTCAGCAAGGGTCGCGTCGTCTCCCAACATCAGTTCGGCGCCGCGATTGTTGTAGTAGTGGGCCAGCGCGCGCTTGTTCGAGACCGGATTGAAACGCCCCGCAGACAGGGCCCGGTTGCGGTCGAAATCGACGGTTCGGTCCCGCCGGCCGAGCTTCACCAGCGCATTCACATGGCCGGTATAGACCATGGTCTGGTCGTCTGGAGTCGACACCTGGCCCATCTCGGCCTCCTGCATACGGGCATCCAGCCCCGCCAGCCTGGCCAACTCGACGAAGCTCAAGGTAAAGGACAGACAGTTGCCCCGACGATCTCGAAAGGTCTGGCCAATGGTCCTGCTGTGGCTGTTGTCATAGGTCAGCCCCAGACCCCAGGGCTCGAACATGAACGCAACCAGGCGCTGCAAGCGTTGCTCCGGGTGACGAGTCTGGTCGATGACTTCGGTCCGCAGCAGCTGTTGCAGGGCTGCGGGAACCTCCAGCACCTCGGACTCGGCGGGCACGGTCGCAACCGCACATACTGGCCAGAACAACACCAAGGTGATCAGCCATCGCCGGACCATGCTTGTCGCCCCACTCTATAAAGCACCCGCCGACCGTAGAACGCGTGACCCAAGCAAGCAAGCCGCAGTAGCGATCGGCATTCAGCCAGACGTCAGGGTAGCACCTGGCGCAGTGTGATCGAATCAAGACACGCCCGAACGATCACCAACTACCGCTGTTCTCCATCGACGCCCATGGTTCCTGCGGTGCGAGCGCCTGACCCTGCTGCAGCAACTCGATCGAGATGCCGTCAGGTGAGCGGACGAACGCCATACGACCATCGCGCGGCGGCCTCAGGATGCGCACCCCGCCCGCAGCCAGACGCTCGCAAATGGCATGGATGTCCTTGACCCGATAGGCCAGATGGCCAAAGTTGCGCCCGCCACCATAGTCCTCCGGATCCCAGTTCCAGGTCAGCTCTAGCATCGGCGAATGGCGCTCGCGTGCTTTGGCCGCATCCCCCGGTGCGGCCAGATAGACCAGCGTGTAGCACCCTTGCTCGGACTCCCTTCGACTGATCTCGACCATCCCGAGCAAGTCGCAGTAGAAATGCAGCGAGGCATCCAGCTCACTGACGCGGACCATGGTGTGGAGGTAGTTCATGGTGGGGGTCCCGCGGCGGTGTCAGGGCATGGATGGTACCGCAGGCCGTGTCGGTGCCGTGTCAGCAGGGAGCAAGGGCCCAGGGCTCAGGGCCCAGGGCCCAGAAGAGCAAGAGCCTGGGCTAGCGTATTGGCCGGTGCCTATTCTGGGCCCTGAGCCCTGGGCCCTTTGCCCGCCCTCCGCCCTGAGCTCAGCGCCACTGATCAGC
>JBGTIE010000554.1:0-3394 GCA_041745855.1 Lysobacterales bacterium
GGGGCCGCTGCGGCGGCCGGTGGGAAGATCAACCAGCAGCTTGTGGGCGCCGGCGGCCAGATAGCGGGTGACAAAGTGGCAGCCGCAGGCGTGCTCGAAGCCGGCGATCTTGCGGGCCGGGATCGAGCCGGTCTGGACCCACTTGTAGAGGGTCCATTTGCTCTCGCCGACCAGGTCGGCCACCTGTTCCACACTGCGGCGGTGCTGGTGCAGGGCAAAGCCCAGGCAGCCTTCCACTGCCTCGGGCAGGCAGGTGGGCTGCCAGCGGTTCCACGCGCGCTTACGCATGTTCCAAACTCCGGCCGGCCTTGCACGTTGCGTTCGCAGCTTTCGCAGGGTCAAATGACACCAGCCCCCGCTGGACCCGAGTTATGGACGAGAGCACCCGCGAGATTCGCGACACACTGGCACGCGCGCTGCAGCGGCAGTACGAGAACGAAGGTGAGTTTCGCGTCCTGTTCACGACTGTTCTGGCCCTGGTGAAGAGCCATCCAGACCCGGTCCGCTTTGCCGAGCGCTTTCGGGTGATGTGGCTGACAGCCTTGCAAGAGCATCCCGTTGAGCAAGCGCATCCGCGAGCTTTCTACGACGGTATCGAACTTGCACTGGCGATGCTTGAAGACAGCTGTCCGGTGCCACTGGCGGTGCGGGCGCCGCCGCCTCATCCGGGTCCGACGGCGTGAGCAGATCAGCCAGCAAGCGCAGATGGCCGGCGATGGCGTGCAGCGTGAGGGCGATGCGGGCGGGGTCAGTCATGGATCACTGCCCTGTGCCGTGGTCGTGGGCCACCGAGCATGGTGCGCACTTCGGCCAGCGCCGTGTTGGCGCGCCTGATCGCCGCGTCGAGCGGGGTGGGTTCCTGCAGGGGCGCCAGCATGACGCCGTCGCGGTCCATACCCGTCTTGAGCAGCTCGGCGATCTGTGCGTCGAAGCTGGCGGCGAGCACGCGCGCCTGGCTGATGCCGATAAGCATGCTGTCCCAATCGTGCCGGGGCAGGTGGCCGAAGTCGGCGTAGCCGCTCTCGAAGTCAAGTTGTCGCCGTACAGCATCCATGGCTTCGCGGGCGCGGTGGTAGGCGCGTCGCGCCTCGATCACCCGCTCAGCGAGCTCGGTCGGAATCGTGTCCGGTGTGGTCACTCGGGCGGTCCTTTACTGGTCAGGGGCGGGGTTGGGATGCATCAGCAGGCGGGCCATGACGGCCAGTTGCAGCCAGGCGACGGCGGTCAGCGGCATGCAACAGATATGGCGCAGCGCCAGTTCGCGCGCTTTTGTGTCGTCAATCTCCAGAAAGTCCGGGCCCCGGCGCGGCAGCTCACCCATGGCGCGCAGGAAATCGCCGATGGGGCCATCGGCCACCAGGATGGGCAGCGGAGCGGGCTGCTGGTCGAGGAAGTTGCGGATTTCCTTGATGGCTTTTTCTTGCACCGCCGCCAAACGCGCCGTGGCGTCCGGCGCGTCCGCGATGGGCAGTTCGTCAAAGAAGCGACCCAGGTCGGTGCTCGCGGTTTCCGACGCGGGGTTGCCGGACAGAATGAAGCTGACGTCCGCGCCGGCCAGGGCAAGCCAGTACAGGAGGTTGGTCGAAGGCGGCCGCTCGCCGGTCTCGACGACGTGCATGTGGAGCATTGTCGGCGCGAAGGCCAGGCTGACCTCGTCGTGGCTGAAGCCCAGGCGTTCGCGCTCGTGTCGGATGCGCGCGCCGATGGCCTTGAGTTCGGGTTCCCGCAGCACGGTGATGCGGGGCGTGAACAGTCGGGAGAGCTGGCGAGCGTTCATCTATGCCGCTTTCCGGAGCATGGCCTGGGCGCGCGCGAACTGGCGGACTACCTGATCGATCGAGCGGCGGCGGCGGGAAATGCGGCGCCCTTCGGCGTCGTACCACTTCGGCCAAAGCTCTTGCAGCGGCTGCTCAAGCAGCGCCGCGATCATGCTTTCAACCCGGCGACTGCGGCTGCGGCCGAGCACGACCAAGGAGACGGCGTTGCGGCTGATTTTTCCGCAATGCTGCGCTACGTCGGAGAGCGACACACCGCGCATTTCAAGCGCGGCCTTAATTTGTGAGGGATGCATGTTGCTGCCTCGCCATCGATGGAGTTCGCATGTCAACTTGACACCGGAAGCAATCATGGTCCGGATTTCCGTACCTGTCAACACAAAAGGTGCGGGTTTTCGTGCTTGGTGAACGCATCAAGGAAGAGAGGGAACGCCTGGGATGGTCGATCCCAGAGTTCGCCGCCGTGGCCGGCGCTGGAAAGAACACAGTCATCGACTGGCAGAACGGGAAGTCCAGCCCTAAGGCCAGCCAGCTTGCTGACCTTGCGCGCTCAGGCGTCGATGTCCTTTACATCCTCACAGGCAATCGGGAGCCCATGGCCCCTGCCCTGTCGCCACGCGAAGCCGCGCTGCTCGACAACTACCGCAGCAGCCCAGAGGCCGCGAAGACCGCGCTCGAACAGACGAGCGCTGCGTTCGCGCAACCAGGGCAGCTGAATACCGCGCCAACCGGCGCTACCAGGAGAAAGCGATGAACTTGCCAGATCTGACCCATTGGGTTGATGCGCGTGGCGCGACACTTGAACTGATGTGTGAGGCGAGCCTGCTCTGGGTGGCTGCGCGATTGCCAACGGAGAAAGGCCGTCATCAACCGTGGATCGCGGAGGCGCAAGTGGGCGATGACCTGCTCAAACTCAAGCGGCGCTGGTGCGAGGACAGCTTGCCGCGGCGGGGCGCCGGTCGGGAGTTCAGGGAGCGGATCAGCCATACGTTCCACAGCGTGCTGGTGGTGACTGAGGCGCAGCGACTGTCGGCAAACGCGCTAAAGGGCATCTGGCCCTTCGCCGAGGAGCACGCGCCCGTCATCTTGATTGGGTCGGTGGTGGACATCGCCGCGAAGCTGAATCACCGGACCCGGCAGAGGGCGCACCTGCTGGTTGAGACAACCAGCTTCACCAAGTGAGAGATACCGCCCTCTGGCGACAGTACCCGGGTAGCCCCCGCGGAGATGCTCTCAATGACCAAGCGCACAAGACAAGAATCTTTGGACCAGCTGATCGCGCAACAGCAGACCATGCTGCGCACCGGCACCGAGTGGATGGCGCGTCAGGCGGTAGGCGATGCGGTGCTGCTGCTCTTGCGGGACGGCGAAGCGCTGACCAGGGATGCACTTCTGGCCCGCCTGGCGGGCATGGCCGAAGGCAGGATCGCTGACTGGCAAGGGACCAGGAGCGTTGCGGCCAAGGCTGCCGAACTGGTCAGCGATCCGCCGACGCAACTGCCCGAGTTTCGCTCGAAGGAATAAGGCTCATGGTGCGTGCCAGCCCCAGCAGGCGCAGCCAGTCCTGCCAGGAGAGTGCGTTGGCGGGCAGATTCGCCAGCTCGGCGAGCGCATGAGCG
>JBGTIE010000555.1:0-1805 GCA_041745855.1 Lysobacterales bacterium
GGGTGCGAGTCAAACTGATGTGGTGGGGCTCTTTCTCTTGCTTTTGCTCTTGCTCCCGTAGGAGCCAGCCTGCTGGCGAAGCTCTTGCTTTTGCTCTTGCTCCCGTAGGAGCCAGCCTGCTGGCGAAGCTCTTGCTTTTGCGCGGTTGTTTTTCGCTTTCGCTCTTCGACCGCTCTACGCTGTCCTTGCCAATTGCCCGCTGGGCGGAGGGAAACATCTCGCCGGCTGCGCCGGCGGCGGGCCTGCGGCCCTCTATTCGCCAGCAGGCTGGCTCCTACAGTGGGCAAGAGCGCCCGACCACATCAGTTCGACTCGCACCCGACTCCCGACTGGCTCCCCGCCCAGCCATCACGTACCGCTATACTTAGCTGTCCCAGAACCCGCAAGGGGTCTACCCGAATGGCCGCTGCTCTGGCTTCAGTCGAACCCGCTGCCGACCCGCAGCTGGCGAGCGAACTGATCAAACGTGCAGATCAAGCGGCCCGCCTGCTGAAGGCCATGGGCAACGAGAAGCGCCTGCAGATTTTGTGCATGCTCAGTCAGGGCGAACGTTCGGTGGGTGATCTTAATCAGGATATCAACCTGTCCCAATCAGCCCTGTCGCAACATCTGGCCGTGCTGCGGGCGGACGGTCTGGTCCGCACCCGACGGGAATCCCAGACGATCTACTACTCGGTCGTGGAAGGACCGGCGCTGGCGGTGATCCAGATCCTCTGTCGGGAATACGGCGCCGCTTGAGCGGGGTGTCAGGCCGGCTAGCTGGCGAGCGCCAGCGGCTGCGCCGAGTGCAGTACTAGTGAGCTCTGGCCAAGGATGAAGTCCGCTCCGGCGCGGGCATGCAGGGTGGCGCTGTCGAAGGTCGGCACTTCGATATCCTTCGGGTCGACCAGCAGGCCGATCTCGGTACATCCGAGCAGGATGCCTTCGGCGCCGTCATCTACCATCGCTTCGATGATCCGCTGATAGCAGATGCGGGAGCTGGCGAGTACCTTACCCTGGCAAAGCTCGTCGAAGATGACCCGATGTACCAGTTCGCGATCGGCTGCTTCCGGCACCAGTACCTCGATCCCATGTCGCTGGCGCATCCGTTGGGCGTAGAAATCCAGTTCCATCGTGTAGCGCGTGCCGAGCAGACCAATCCGGTTCAGGCCGGCCTGCTTGATCGCCGCAGCGCTGCAGTCGGCGATATGCAGCAGCGGAAGCCCGCTGATCTGCTCGATCTGCTCGGCGACCCGATGCATCGTGTTGGTGCAAAGCAGCAAGGCCTCGGCGCCGGCGTTGGCCAGGCTCCAGGCCTTGCCGCCGAGCAATTCCGCCGCGCCGTCCCAATCGGCTGCCGCCTGCATGGCCTGGACCTGGTCAAAATCCACGCTGCACAACAGCAAGGGCGCCGAATGGTGGCCGCCAAGGCGCTCCCTGACGCAACGGTTGAGGACGCGATAGTACGGAATCGTCGATTCCCAGCTCATCCCCCCGAGCAGGCCCAGGGTGCGTAACGCAGGCTGTTCCATGGTGGCAGCTGCCGATCGTCCGAAGTTACCAAAGGTTAACCCGATCCGACCTGCCCAGGCAGCGACCGGTGACGCATTTTTTGCGCGCTATTCACTTTTCGGTTGGATCGCCCGGGCCACCTCGATCAGATGGCGTTCCTCATCCAGAAACGGCACCTGCAGGCGGTGCGCGGCCACCAGTTGCCAGTCCGGCGGGAGCTGGGCGATCTCCTCGGCCGGGTAGCGCCCCTTCATCGCCAGCAGTCGACCGGCTGGCTGCAGCCAGCGTCCGCCGAGTCGGAGCAGATCGGCCAG
>JBGTIE010000556.1:0-2565 GCA_041745855.1 Lysobacterales bacterium
GCTTCGGCCGTGCCGAGGAGATCGCCGCCGCAGTGGCCTTCCTCGCCTCACCGGCCGCGAGCTACATCAACGGCATCAACCTGCCCGTCGATGGCGGCCGCAGCCAGTCGCTCTGAGCCAGGACGATGCAGCGCTGGCACAACTACATCGATGGCGCATTCCAGGACGGCGCAGACGCCAGTTGGCTACCGGTGTTTGAACCGGCGACTGGCGCGATCTACGCCAAGCTGCAGAATTCCGGCGAAATAGACGTCGATCGGGCGGTCACGGCTGCGGTGCGCGCCGCACCAGCCTGGGGCAACAGCGGCGCCGCCGTGCGCGCAAGTGTCCTGCGCAAGCTGGCCGACCATATCGAAGCACGCTTGGACGAGTTTGCAGCCGCGGAATGCCGCGACACCGGCAAGCCGCTGCGGCTGGCCCGGACGGTCGATATCCCCAGGGCGGTCAGCAACTTCCGCTTCTTCGCAAGTCAAGCCGAGTTGTTTGCCAGCGAATGCCATGCCGATCCGGCTACCGGCCTGAACTACACCCTGCGCCAACCGCTCGGCGCGGTCGCCTGCATCAGCCCGTGGAACTTGCCGCTATACCTGCTCAGCTGGAAGATCGCGCCGGCGCTGGCGGCCGGCAACACGGTCGTGGCCAAGCCGTCGGAAGTGACTCCTGCCACCGCGCTGTTGTTGGCCGAAGCGGCCAGCGCCGTCAGTCTTCCGCCCGGCGTGCTGAACATCATTCATGGTCAGGGCGCGCGCAGCGGCGCGGCGCTGATCGCGCATCGCCAGATCAAGGCAGTGTCCTTCACCGGCAGCACCGCCACCGGCGCGCAGATCGCCTTGCGCTGTGCGGAGCAGTTCAAGAAGCTGTCGCTGGAGATGGGCGGCAAAAACGCCGCGATCGTGTTTGCCGATGCCGACATTGACCTGGCGGTGAGCGAGTGCGTGCGCGGCGCCTTCAGCAACCAGGGCCAGATCTGCCTGTGCAACTCGCGCATCCTGATCGAGCGCTCGATCCTGCCGCGCTTCCGCGAGGCCTTCGTCGAGCGCGTGCGCGCGCTCAAGGTGGGCGATCCGAACGCCGAGGACACCGACCTCGGCGCACTGGTGTCGGCCGAGCATCTGGCCAAGGTGGAGTCGTACATCGCGCTGGCCCACGAGGAAGGCGGTCGGCTGCTCTGCGGCGGTGAGCGGGTCGAATTGCCAGCACCGTTCGATCAAGGCTGGTATCTTGCACCCACAGTGTTCGATCAGCTGCCGTTCGACTGCCGGGTCAATCAGGAAGAAATATTTGGCCCCGTGGTGAGCCTTTTGCCGTTCGACGATGAGACACAGGCACTACATTTCGCCAATGGCACCCGTTACGGCCTGGCGATGAGTGTCTGGACGGGGAATCTGCAACGCGCGCACAGGGTGGCCGCCGCGCTGCAGTCGGGGATAGTCTGGATAAATTGCTGGATGCTGCGCGACTTGCGTACGCCCTTTGGGGGGGTGAAAGACTCGGGCCTTGGCCGCGAAGGCGGTCTGGATGCCATGCGTTTCTTCACTGAAGCCAAGAACGTTTGCATCAAGTATTGAAGTTTGAGCCGACGCAGATCCGCCCGCCTGAAACAGGTGCGCCGAGCGGAAAGCGTCAGCCCATCATCGATCCGACCGCCCGCAGTCGTTGGGAGCGCACTCTCCCGGCGGCTGCGGGTCGGATCGGTACCTTTCAGGGCTGAGGGCTGAGGGCTGAGGGCCAGAAGAGCAGTGATTTACCCTGGGACCGCGGGCGTCCCGCCGGCAGACCCCAGCCTGCCGCCAGGAACGAACAACCCACAGACCACCGGCCACCTCGCCCGGGCGTCCCGCCCCGCCCTTGCTCTTGCTCTACCCCCAAAGAACGCGTCGCTGCGCGACGTCCCGAGTGCAACTCGGGGTTCCGAATGCGGGCGGGCATGGTCAGTGGTTGCCCGGCGGCACGTCGCATGACTCGACACGTGGTTCAACCGAAGCCGTCAGACAAATCAGCGCTGTGCAAACGTTTCCTGGATGATGATCTCGACTCGGCGATTCTGCTGACGGCCGCTGGCCTCGTTGTTGCTCGCCACCGGGAAGTCCTGGCCGAGGCCCTGGGTGCGCAGGCGTGATCGGTCGATGCCGTTGCTGACAAGGTAGGAGGCGACCGAGCTGGCGCGGCGCTGGGACAGATCCATGTTGTAGCTGGCGCTGCCAACCGAATCGGTATGGCCTTCGATCGCGACGGTGCTTTGTGAATGATCGGTCAGCGCGGCGACCAGTTGGTCGAGATTACGCCGGGCACCGGGCTTGATCTCGGCACGGTCGGTCTCGAACAACACATCGCCCAGAGTCACCACCAGGCCACGCTCGGTCTGGCGCGCCTGCAGGTCGGTCAGCATCTCCCGCAGGCTCCTCAACTCCGAACGCGCCGATTCCGCATCCATCCGGGCGATCTGAGCCTGCCGCCATTCGGCGTCGGCCTGCGCCCTGGCGTGCTCGGCGGATTGCCGCGCCTGATCAGCGTCGAAGCGCGCGCGATTGGCTTCCAGGCTGCGGGCGTCGGCGACCAGTCGCT
>JBGTIE010000557.1:0-3893 GCA_041745855.1 Lysobacterales bacterium
GGGCACGGCAAGTCGTTCGTGACCAAAACCCATGTCGTTGCCCTCGATTCCGATTCCGATTCCGACCCCGACTTCACTGCATATTCTTGAATCGTACCCAACCACCGCCACCCTGTGGCCATTGCCATCGGAGCGCTCTACCATGCGCATCCCTCGCCGCAGGATCGACCCGCGTGACTGCCATTGCCGACGACTACACCGCGCTGCTGGCCGAGCTGCGGGAACTGGATCCGCTGGGTGGTCGTGACCGGCTGGCGGACATGTCCGATGACCGGATCGCGCAGGTGCTGGTCGCGCTCGGGCCGGGCCATGCGATGCCGATCCTGGAGCGCTTCGACACCGAACGTCGGGTCCATATCGCCGCCGAGACGGCCGCCGGTCAGGGCGAGGAATGGCTCAAGGCCGGCAGCTATCCGGAGAACTCGGTCGGTCGGCTGGTCGAGCGGGCGCCGGCGGTGTTTCGACCACACACCACCGTGCGCGATGCCGTGCGCGTGCTCCGCCACGCGATCAAGCGCCAGCTGATCACCTATGTCTTCGTGACCGAGGCCGATGGCGAACTGGTCGGGGTGGTGACCTTCCGCGAGTTGCTGTTCGCCGCGCCAGAGGCGGCACTGTCCGAAGTGATGGTACGCGAGCCCTTCTATCTGCGCCCGGAAATGCCGCTGGGCGATGCGATGAACGAGGTGGTCACGCGCCACTTTCCGGCCTATCCGATCTGCGACGCCGCCGGCCGACTGGTCGGGATGGTCCGGGGCCAGGTGCTGTTCGAGCAGCAGGCCTTCGAGATCAGCGCCCAGGCGGGATCGATGGTCGGCGTCGAAAAGGAGGAGCGGCTCGCCACTCCCTGGCGGCGCTCGATCGCTTTTCGTCACCCGTGGCTGCAGCTGAACCTGCTGACCGCCTTCGTCGCCGCCGGCGTGGTCGGGGTCTTCCAGGACACCATCGACCGCATCGTGTTGCTGGCGGTCTTCATCCCGGTGCTGACCGGTCAGTGCAGCAACACCGGTTGTCAGGCGCTGGCGGTCACCCTGCGCGGCATGACCCTGGGCGAACTCAAACCCGGCCGGGCCAATCGCCAGATCCTCAAGGAAGCCTGGCTGGCACTGGTCAACGGCGCGCTGGTCGGCGTGGTGGCCGCGGTCGGCATGTATGTCATCGCCGGGCTATCCGA
Source organism: Lysobacterales bacterium (assembly GCA_041745855.1). GTDB lineage: Bacteria > Pseudomonadota > Gammaproteobacteria > Xanthomonadales > SZUA-5 > JAWLAT01. The sequence continues at coordinate 1,175 of JBGTIE010000557.1, forward strand.
GCACCCGCAAGCCCTGATGCTGGCGCTGATCACCTTCGTTTCGATGGTCGGCAGCTGTGTCATCTCCGGCGCCGCCGGCGCCGCCGTCCCGATCACCCTGCGCCGCCTCGGCACCGACCCCGCGACCGCATCGAGCATCTTTCTGACCACGGCGACGGATGTGGTGAGCATGGGGTTGTTTTTGGGGTTGGCGCAGCTTTTGCTCGCGTGATCGGGGCTCACGGCGCTATAGAGTCAGGGCCACAAGAGCGCAGGGCCCAGGGCTCATAAGAGCTAAGGGCCCAGGGCTCAGGGCCCAGGGCCCAGAGAAAAGCTCGCAGCCTTGCCGGGCCGAAATGACGCGGTTCGCGGAGCTCGCCGACATCCTCTACGGCGCGTCATTCTGACCTGGCTGGGGCGTGGGCCCTGCTCTTCAGCCCTTCTGGGCCCTGAGACTTGATGCGGTTCGCGGAGCTCACCGACATCCTACGGCGCGTCTTTCTGACCTGGCTGGCGCGTGGGCCTTGCGCCTTGCTCTACTGGGCCCTGGGCCCTGCTCTTGACGCGGTTCGCGGAGCTCACCGGCATCCTACGGCGCTTCGCCCTGCCATCGTGGGGTCGTGGGCGTTGCGCCCTGCTCTACTGGGCCCTGGGCCCTATGCCCTGGGCCCTGCTCTCAACGATACCCCGAACTCACCGGATACCTCCGCTCGCGCCCAAACGCGCGGCGTGAAACCTTGGGCCCTGGTGGGGCCTGGCGGCGCTTGTACTCGTTGATCAATACCTGCCGGCCGACGCGCTGCACGATCTCGGCCGGGTAGCCTTCGGCGATGATGTCCTCGCGGGCGCGGTCCAGCTCGATGAAGCGGTACAGGATCGCGTCCAGTTGTTCGTACGGCGGCAACGAGTCCTGGTCGACTTGATTCGCCCGCAGCTCGGCCGAGGGAGGGCGTTCGATCACTGCCTCAGGAATCGCCGGGCTCTGGGCGTTGCGCCAGCGTGACAGGGCGTAGACCTCGGTCTTGTACACATCCTTGAGCGGGGCGAAGGCGCCGCACATGTCGCCATAGAGGGTGGCGTAGCCCATCGCCATCTCGCTCTTGTTGCCGGTTGACAGCAACAGGCTGCCGAACTTGTTCGACAGCGCCATCAGCAACACGCCGCGGCAGCGCGATTGCAAGTTCTCTTCGGTCACGTCCGCCGCATGGCCGGCAAAGCGCGGCGCCAGGGTGTCGACGAAGGCCTGGAACGGCGCCTCGATCGGCAGGCTGTGCCATTGCACACCGAGCAACTCGGCCTGGCGCGCGGCTTCCTCGTTGCTCAAATCCGAGGTGTAGCGCGACGGCAGCAGAATCGCCTCGACCTGATCGGCGCCGAGTGCATCGACTGCGATCGCCAGCGTCAGGGCCGAATCGATGCCGCCGGACAGGCCCAGCAGCACACGCTGGAAACCACTCTTGCGCACGTAGTCGGCGGTCGCACGGACCAGTCCGGCATAGACCACCTCGCTCTCGTCCAGCGCAGCCTCGACATGCCACGGCGGTGTGTCGAAGCGCCGGCCGGCCGGATCGTATTCCAGCGCATACAGGCCGTCGCCAAAGGCTGGCGCCACCGCGGCGATGCTGCCATCGGCATTGACTGCGATCGACTGGCCATCGAAAACCAGATCGTCCTGACCGCCGACCAGATTGACGTAAGCAATGGCCACGCCGTGTTCGCGCGCCCGCAGGCTCAGCATGGCCTCGCGATCGGCCCGCTTGCCGGCGTGATAGGGGGACGCGTTGGCAACCAACAGCAACTCGGCACCGGCCGCCACCGCCCGCGCCGCCGGCGCCATCGCCCAGATGTCCTCGCACAACAGCACGCCGACCTGGACCTCGCCCCAGCGCATCACTCCGACCTGATCACCACGGCCGAAGTAGCGCTTCTCATCGAAGACCGCGTAGTTGGGCAGCGCCTGCTTCAGATAGCGCAACTGCAGCGCCCCGTCGTGCCACCAGCTCAGGGTGTTGTAGAGGCGCTCGGCGACATGCCAGGGATGACCGACCAGCACGTGCCCCGGCAGCCCCCAACCCTCGATCTGCGCCACCGCCGCCTCGCAGCGGGCCAGAAATCCCGGACGCAACAGCAAATCGTCCGGCGGATAGCCCGCCAGCGTCAGTTCCGGAAACAGGATCAGATCATCGTTGCCCAGCTCAGCTTCCGCGCACGCCGCCCGCACCCGCTCCAGATTGGCCTGAACCGCACCGACCGCGAAATCGAGCTGGGCCAGGAGTATCCGCACGGCGCCTCCGAGGGAATTTTGCGCGAGAGTGGGTTTGACGCTGTGGTCCAGGACCGGGCTTAGGGCCCAGGGCCCAGGGCATAGGGCCCAGAAGGTCAAGAGCGGCTCATCGGGACCTGAGCCCGCCCTGGGCCCTTGCTTTACTGGGCCCTGAGCCCTGGGCCCTCGCTCTAACTGGGCCCTGAGCCCTGAGCCCTGGGCCCTCGCTCTAACTGGGCCCTGGGCCCTGAGCCCTGGGCCCTAATCCTTAAGCTCTCAACCTGGCGCCACACCATCACTTTCTCTTCGCCGCCGCCTTCTTCCCTGCCGGCTTGGCCTTGGCCTTGGCCTTGCCCTTGCCGCCGCCGGCCAGCTGTTCGGCCATGGCGGCTCCGAGTTCGGCTGGGGAGCGGACGGTGCGTACGCCGGCGTTCTCGAGCGCTTCGAACTTGGCATCGGCGGTGCCCTTGCCGCCGG
>JBGTIE010000558.1:0-2981 GCA_041745855.1 Lysobacterales bacterium
ACCGAGGCAGAGCCCGCGCACGCGCCGAACCTGAAAAAGGCGCTGCCGCGGATCGCGCTGGTCGCCGGCGCCGTGATTGGCGTGATGGTCGTCGGCTGGAGCCTGCTCAGTGGCGATGGCGGCACCAAGGGCGCCTTCCCGGAATCGCAGGCGGTCATGGATGCTGCCCGGCGAGTGGAGATGCAGGACAAGCTCAGTGCCGCTCGCTCGATGATCAACCTTGGCCAGGACGATAATGCCGAGGACCTCTACATCTCCTTGCTGCAAGATTTCGATTGCAACAGCGAGGAAGCCCGGCGCGGGCTGGCCGCGCTCAATCCGGGCAAGCTGCAACAGATCGTCGATAGCTGTCGCTAGCCCGTCAACTGGTAAGTGGCGGAGCAGGCCTTAACTGAAGCCTTCAGGCTGCTCAGTCCAGCTCGACCAGCCCTCAGTCCAGCACTGCCCGCAAGATAAAGAAGAAGATGATCGACAGTACGGCGCCCGCCGGCACGGTCACCAGCCATGAAGCGATGATGTTGCGCACTACGGTCAGATTGATCGCCGCGATGCCGCGCGCGATGCCCACACCGAGAATCGCCCCGACCAGCGTATGGGTGGTAGAAATCGGCAGACCAGTGCTGGAAGCCACGACAACGGTTGATGCCGCGGCAAGCTCGGCGGCGAAACCGCGCGAGGGCGTCAGATGGGTGATGCCTTCACCCACGGTGCCCATGACGTGTCGACCATAGGTGGCCAGACCGATCACGATACCGCCACCACCCAGCAGCAGCAGCCAGATCGGTACGGCGGACTTTTGCTCCACCAGCCCAGTCTGGGCCACGTTGATCACCGCGGCAACCGGCCCGATCGCGTTTGCGACGTCGTTTGATCCGTGGGCAAAGGCCATCGTGCACGCGGTTATCACCATCAGGACGGCGAAAACCTTGTCCACGGTGGCGAATCGAAACTCCCGGTCAGCCGCAGGATCGACCTTGATTCGGGAAATGAACCAGGCACCGATCAAGGCCACGGCAAACCCCACCACCGCCGCGATGATCAGATCCTGTGCCAGGGTCAGTTCCAGGCCGAGATTCTTGACGCCCTTGATCAGCGTCATCGCGGTGATCATGAAGCCGGCCAGGAACATGTACAGCGGCACCCAGCGACGCGCCTGGGCCAGCGGATCTTCGCGATCGAAGACCAGAAACTGGACGCTCTTGAACAGCAGGAAGGCGATCGTGCCGGCCACTACCGGCGAAATAACCCAGCTCATGACGATCGTGCCGACGCCACTCCACTTGACCGCTTCCATGCCAATGGCGATCGCGCCGAAGCCAACGATGGCACCGACGATTGAATGGGTGGTCGACACCGGCCAACCGAAGCGCGAAGCGACGTTGAGCCAGGTGGCCGCCGCCAGCAACGAACCCAGCATGCCGTAAATCAGGATCTCCGGTTCACCGCTGATTGAACTGACATCGACGATGCCACTGCGAATCGTGCTGGTGACATTGCCGCCTGCCAGCACCGCCCCGGCGAACTCGAAGATCGCCGCGACCACCAGTGCCCCGCGCAAGGTCAGTACCTTCGAACCGACCGACGTCGCCATCGCGTTGGCTACATCATTGGCGCCAATGCCCCAGGCCATGTAGAGTCCGAACACCGCTGCCAGAATGATGTAGATCGTTGCGCCTTCCATGGTGCGACTCCGAAATATGCGGCGGGTGCGGGCTCAGCGCGCGAGCAGACGTTCGAGCAGATCGCCGGCGCGGGCGCAACGATCGGCGATCGCACCGACCCAGTCGATCAATCGATAGAGAAAGATCGCATCGACCGGGTTGAGATCACGCTCGATCGCAAACAACTGCTGACGCATTACCCGCTGCAGGCCATCGTGCTGCCGCTCGATGTCCATCAGCCGGCTGAGCATGCGCGAGACGATCTCCACTTCGCGACCGCGAAAGCCCGCCTCGAACAGTTCATCGAGTTCATGCACGCTCTGCCAGGTCTGCTCGACCGCCGAGACCGTGCACTCGATCAGATCCTTGAACGGGCCGCGGAGGCTCTCGGGCAGTTGCATCTTGCGACCGAAAATCAGGCCGGCAACATCATTGATCCGGCGCAGCACCTTGTCCTGGCCGTCCAGCAACTCCAGCAGATCCTCCCGTGCCACCGGCATCAGGAAGGTGTTGGGCAGGGACAGTCGCAAATCGCGGCGTATGTCGTTGGCCCTATCGATCAACGCTTCGATCTGCTCGCGCACCACGGCCGTGGCGTCCCAGTCACCCTGCTGGCTCAGAGCGCAAAGCTCGGCGAACTGCCGCGCACCGAGCCGCACCTCATCCATGTGCTTCTCGATCGGTCCTACCGGCGAGCGCCCAAAGATCTGCGAAAGCATGTTCTTCATCCTGAAGTCCTTGACTCCATTTCAGAGCCGCTGCGAATTTTGCGAAACTTTGATGACACAATCATGACGATGATCAACTGCAAAGGCGACAAGTCTCCGTCTTTCAAGCTTGCGGATGAGTTCACAAGCGAGGATTCTGATTGTGACCGTCAGTTTCCGAGGAACTGCCAACTGGCGCATCGCCCCGAGGCGACACCTTCGCGGCCATTGTAGTAAGCAGTATTCCCACACGGAGCATGACATGAGTGGACCGATCCGCAAGCATGAACTGGCGGCACTGGAGAATCTGGACCGCGGCCAGGGTGAGAACGAGATTGACGATGAGACTATGCAGCGACTCAAGTCCCTGGGCCTGGTCGAATCTGGCCGTCAGGGCTGGCGCCTCACCCAGAGCGGCAAGATGGACCTGCAGCGCCGCAAGTCAGTGGGTTCACTGAAGCGTTAGGCACGGAAGGTTATGGGCGTTGTCATGTCTTAACGCTCTGTATGATTCTGAGGGCTCAGGGCACAGGGCCCAGGGCGGGTCCAGAGCCCAGGCAGGGCCAAGGCGGGTCCAAGAACAGGGCGAGTCCGGCACGATTGGCTCGAGTCG
>JBGTIE010000559.1:0-3848 GCA_041745855.1 Lysobacterales bacterium
GGCGTTGAGCACGCTCAGGCGCGGACCGTCGTGGAAAGCCAACGCAAACCAGTGCAGCGCGGTCGGCGCCTTGCCTATCGAGCGGCGCAGCGCGTCCAGCGCATCGGCCGCCGGCAGGCTGTCGGCATGCAGCCACCAAAGCCATTGGCTATTATCGGCGCGGCTAGCCAAATTCAACTGCCGCGCCCGACCGGCCGGTCCGACCCGCCAGTGCCAGTGCGGTGCCAGCCCGGTGTCCGGCGGTCGCGGCTCACAAGCGCTGAAACAGACTTCCACATCAGTCGGCAAGTCAGTCAGGAAGGGCAACAGCCCGCGCCAGCTCGGATCACCGGGTCCGACCGGAATGATCAGCGCGAGGGAAGGATCGTCGTCGGAGCCCGGGGCAGGGCCCGGCAGCGAGGTGTCGCCTGATGGCTTGATGATCGGCATGCGTTGAGGTTAGCGCCGCACCGCGAAAGCACTATTCCTCTGGCCGCGACAATTCCTCGTCGGTGGGCAGCGGCTGACCGGTGTAGGCGTGCAGGAAGGCTTCGGTGAGCAACTCGCTGATCGTGGCATGGCGCAGCTTCTTGATCTGCCGGCGCGTCCGTTCGTCGGTCAGGATCTGCAGCACATGGCAAGGCATTGTCACGGTGATCTTCTTGGTCGCCTCGGCCCGCTTGCCACGCTCGACATAAGGATTGACGAATTCGGGATCCTGCTTGGACATCAATGACGCTCCCAGAGCCTTGCCGGAGAAGCGCAAGCATAGCGCGGACGGGGTGGGGCGAGGGCTGAGGGCTTTTCGTAGATCCCGAAGAAGAACCATTCTCACGCGGAGACGCGGAGGTCGCGGAGAGAGCGTTTAAGAGAACAATCTGACATCAGACGTCGTGAACCCGGCTTCCGACTGCTGTTCGCACCAGGCGCATCGATCTTGCTGTTCCTCCGCGTCCTCCGCGTCTCCGCTTGAGACCGCTCTTGCTGGTTCATGGCCGTGTGCACACCGGGCCGGAAAAGGCGTCTCGCAATGACGAAGCTACAAGTTACGCCAGAATCTGCTCGACTAAAGCATCCTGCTCGTCCTCAAATGCGCCAACGCCGCCGGCGGAGCGAAGCTGTCTGGATTGGCGTCGGCCCAGAACTCTCGGTAGGGCGATCGGTCCGGGACGCTGTCGCCCAGCAGTTGACCCTCGGCCAACTGGGTGTAGAGGCTGGCGAAGGGCTTGATCTCGCCGCCCGGCAGGCGGCGCAGGATGTGCTCCGGACCGAGTTCGGTCGGGTGAGAGATGCCCGCCGCGCCGAGCATTTCGGCCAGTGCCCGCAGCGTGTTGTGGTGGTATTGCTGGACCCGGTTGGACTTGAGCATCGGATCCAGGCCGCGTTGGCGAACCGGATCCTGGGTAGCCACGCCGCTCGGACAGTGATCGCTGTGGCAGACCTGCGACTGGATACAGCCGAGCGCGAACATGAAGCCGCGGCCGGCGTTGCACCAGTCTGCGCCCAGCGCGACCGTGCGTGCGAGATCGAAGGCGGTGATGACCTTGCCGGCCGCGCCAATCTTGATCTGGCCGCGCAGTCCGATGCCCACCAGCGTGTTGTGGACCAGCAGCAGCGCCTCGCGCAGTGGCAGTCCGACGTGATCGGCGAACTCCAACGGCGCCGCCCCGGTGCCACCTTCGGAGCCGTCGACGACAATGAAGTCCGGTCGCAGTCCGCTCGCAAGCATCGCCCTGGCGATCGCGAACCACTCCCATGGATGACCGATCGCGAGCTTGAAGCCGACCGGCTTGCCGCCGCTGAGCTCGCGCAACCGGTCGAGAAAGGCGAGCAGTTCCAGCGGCGTTGTGAACGCGGAATGGGCCGACGGTGAGACACAATCCAGCCCTTCCGGGATTCCACGCACCGCCGCGATCTCGGCACTGACCTTGGCCCCCGGCAGGATGCCGCCATGACCGGGCTTGGCACCCTGGCTGAGCTTGAGTTCGATCATCCGCACTCGCGGATGCGCGGCCCGCTCGGCGAAGCGCTCCGGGTCGAAGCGGCCGGCCTCGTCCCGACAGCCAAAGTAGGCACTGCCGATCTCCCACACCAGATCGCCGCCGCCCTGCAGATGATGAGGCGACAAGCCGCCCTCGCCGGTGTCGTGGTAGAAGCCACCGGCCGCCGCACCGCGACTGAGCGCCAGCACCGCATTGGCCGACAGCGAACCGAAGCTCATCGCCGAGATGTTGAAGACGCTGGCCGAGTAGGGTGCTCGACAATGCTCGCCGCCGATCGTGATGCGGAAACTGGCCGGATCGGGCGTGGTCGGCGCGAGCGAATGGTTGATCCATTCATGACCGGCCTTGTAGACGTTCAGTTCGGTGCCGAAGGCCAGCTTGTCCAGGACGTTCTGACTGCGTCTATAGACCACGCTACGCTGGGCGTGGCTGAAGGGCACCTCGGCATCGTCGTCCTCGACGAAATACTGCCGCACGAAGGGCCGTAGATCCTCGGCCAGAAAGCGGATTCGTCCGATCAACGGATAGTTGCGCCGCACCGCCGAAAAGGGCTGCTGTAGATCGATCACCCCCAGCGTGGTCAGAATCGCTCCGACCACGACCGCCAACCAGGCCGACGGATACAGCATGGCCAGCGGAACGAAAAAGATCGTCAGTAGTACGACGCTCGCGAAAGGCAGATAGCGCAGCGGCATGATGGCTTCCTGTCTGGGCGAAGGCAGAGTCGCATGCGGGGTCGTCAGGCGCTTCATACCCTCAGCCCTCAGCCCACAGCCCTCGTCAACGCAACTCCAAGAACTCTTCCGCACCGAACGAGTCCACCCCGATCACCTCACTGCGGGCGCTGTCGGCGTCTGCCAGGAGTTTGTGTTCGGCTTCGGTGATGACGCCGGCAGCCAGCGCGATCTGGTCCAGATCGCGGCCCGGGGCTCGATCGATGCGACCTTCGCGTACCGCCTGCTTGATCTTGATCTCGATCGGCAGTGCCTGCACCGCCTTGTCCAGCGCGGCCTCGAGCGCCCCCAGACCGGGCTCATGGGCGCCCGGCACGTGGATGTCTTCGGTCAGGCTGCTGCGGGCGCCGCGATCGTCCAGGATGCTGCGCGCGACCGCGCTGCCGAGGATGTCCGACGGCGGCTTGAAGCGGGCGCCGACGGGAAACACGATCCAGTTCAGCTTCCACGCGGCCAGCCGGGTCGGCAGGTTGTCGATGACGCCCTGGAGGGACTGCTGGATCTGATACAGCGCGTGCGCGGAGACCCATTTGAGCAGATCGTAGTGGGCGGTGTTCTTCGGTTCGTCGTGGAAACGCTTGATCGCGCAGGATGCCAGGTACATCCAGGCCAGGCAGTCGGCCAGCCGCCCGGACAGCTTTTCGCGTCGCTTCAGTTGGCCACCGAGCGTGCCCATGGCCACATCGGAGGCGAGTGCAAAGGCGGCCGAGAATCGGCTCAGATGCTGCATGAAACGTTCGGCGTTCTGGTCCAGGTCCGGCACGCGGGTCAGCCGACTGCTGGTCAGCGCCAGCACGAAGGCACGCATCGCGTTGCGGCTGACGAAGTTGAGGTGGCCGAAGAAGGCAGCGTCGAAGGCGGCCAGGTCGTTGGCCTCGATCGCCGCGATCTCGCGCTCGACGAAGGGATGGCAGCGGATTGCCCCCTGGCCGTAGATGATCATCGAGCGGGTCAGGATGTTGGCGCCCTCCACCGTGATCCCGATCGGCACCGACGCCCAGACCCGCGCCAGCGTGTTGCGCGGTCCGCGCACGATCGCCGCACCGGCGCGAATGTCCATAGCGTCGATCGTGACCTGTCGCATCGCGTCGGTCATGTAGGCCTTGACGATCGCGCTGATCACGCTGGGCTG
>JBGTIE010000560.1:0-1699 GCA_041745855.1 Lysobacterales bacterium
GCCGATGCCTTCGCCCAGCGCGCTGAGGCCGAGCGCGAACAAAGGCACGTCCGCCCCCAGCGGGAGCGCGACCCGTGCCAGTTCGGTCGCTGGCAATCCCAGCGCCCAGATGCCGTTGAGCGCGCGCAAGACGGTGCCGGCGTTGGAACTGCCGCCGCCCAGGCCGCCGCCGAGCGGAATCTGCTTTTCGACGTACAGGTCAAGGCCCCAGCGCGTGCCGCTGTGGGCCTGCAGAACGACCGCCGCACGCACCGCGAGATCGTGATCCGCAGAAACATCGGGCAGCGTGCTGTGGCGGACGATCCGACCGTCGTCGCGGCGTCGCAACCACAGTGTGTCGCCCCAGGCGAGCAGCTGGAACAGTGTCTGCAACTCGTGATAGCCGTCGCTGCGCCGACCAAGGATGCGCATGCCCAGATTGAGCTTTGCCGGACTGAGCCAGCGCTGCCAGGGAGCGCCTCCTGCCGTCGTGCCGACCATCTCAGGCCAGCAATATCAGCAGACCAGCCAGGCCGATGACCCCCATGCCGACCAGGCTGGTGAACAGAAACAGCAGCCAGAACAGCGGGTTGGCCATCAGTGGCGCGAGCTTCATGCCCTTCGGCAGCATGCCGGCCAGATCGCCCAGATGACGCAGCTCCAGCAGCATCCGCCCGATCGTCACGACCCGACCCAGACCGAACCAGCCGCCACGTTCGCTGCGGGTCATCAACTGGTCGAGCCGCTGCCGGCTGGGTTCGGCCAGTTCGGCGAAGCTGCTGCGCAGGCCGACCAGTTGCGCCGGCAATTCGGCTATCGCGCGGAATACCACGAAGAAGACGTACAACAATGCCGACGGCAGGCACAGGGGCAGGATCCAGGCCAGAAACGCCAGCGGGCTGGTGCTGCCGCCCAGACTGCTCAGGCGCAAGGCGCTCCAGAAGGCCGCCAGCAGGACCAGCGCGGCATAAACCTGCAGAGGCGTCAGCCAGCGCCGGGCGCGCGTGGCGGTGGCCCTGGCGAAGCGTTCCAGATGATCGAGGAAGCGATCAAGCCGCTGCTCGCGAGGGGCCGGACCAGAGCTGTCGGGCGCCGGCAGCTCAGTCACCGCGCAGGGCCTCGACATGGGCGACCACCGCCTCGGCCAGCGCGGTCGGGCTGTAGCCACCTTCGAGCATCGATACAACGCGGCCGCCGCTGCTGGCCGCAGTAGCGTCGAGCAGCGCCCGGGTCAGCCAGCGGTAATCCTCCGTGGTCACCGCCAGGCCGGCCAGCGGATCCAGATAGTGGGCATCGAAGCCGGCCGAGATGAACAGCATCTGGGGTGCGAACTCGCGCAGCGCCGGCAATAACTGGCCTTGCCAGGCGTGCCGGAATTCGACCGAGCCGCTGCCCGAGCTGAGCGGGACGTTGCGGACATTGCCAACGCCAGTCTCGTCGGCGTGGCCGGTGCCCGGATAGAGCGGGCTCTGGTGGCTGGAAAAGTAACCGACTCGCCTATCGGTGGCGAAGATGTCCTGGGTGCCGTTGCCGTGGTGGACGTCGAAATCGATAACCGCCACCCGCGCCAGCCCGCGTGCGAGCGAATGGCAGGCGGCCACGGCGATGTTGTTGAACAGGCAAAAGCCCATCGACTGGTCGCGGGTTGCGTGATGGCCCGGCGGACGCACCGCGCAGAAGGCGCGCCGTGCAAAGCCGTCGATCAGCGCATCCACCGCGG
>JBGTIE010000561.1:0-2185 GCA_041745855.1 Lysobacterales bacterium
CGCAGCAGGTCGTGCATGCCGCCGCTGGAGGCGTCCTTGAGCCGCGCGACCTCGTCGCGCGAAAGCACGTCCAGGCCGCCGTGGGGGTAGATGCGGGCGTTGACGGTGGGCAGGGCCCGTGAGGCCATTTCATTCACGCTCGTGTTTTCCTTTCTCCGGTGCCACCGGCACCGATCAAATCCACTGCCACCCCGAGGGACCCGGCCTTGAGCAGGCCCTTGTCCAGCGTACACAAGGTCAGGTCGCGATTGAGCGCGATTGCGGCATGCAGGGCATCGCCCGAGCGAAGACCGGCTTGAACCTGCTCTGCCATGCGTGCGGCGTCCTGGAAATCCGCCTGCTCGACATCGAGAACCCGAAACACATTCTTCAGCCAGCGCGAGAACGCGTTGTGCGCGATGCTGCGCTGCTCCCCGCTGAGATCGCCTGCGCGTTGCTTGATCGACAGCGCTGCGGAAAACTCGGTGATCGTCCATTGGCTGATGGCCATTTCTCCGGCATCGCGCGCCTGCATCCAGTTTCGGGCGGCTTCACTGTTGGTTTCGTCGGAGACCGCTGCGACCAGGACACTGGTATCCACGTAGAACATCAATAACGTTCCAAATCCCGGATCTGGCGCATGGTCAGCGCTCCTTTGCCGCGCCCGGACGACTTGCGCGCCGCTTGCTGCGCGGCCACCAACCGGCGCAACTCGTCGACGTCAATCCTGCGCAACGGCTTGTCTTCGGCGGGACGCACCAGCTCCATGACCGGCTTGCCGCGCCGGGTGATCACCAGCCGCTCGCCGGCCGCGACCCGGTCGATCAGTTCGCTCAGGTGCGCCTTGGCCTCGGCAACGCTGACAGTGCGCATGGGGATGCTCCGATGACTATCAAGATGGTCATCTTAGGGCGCAACCCGAGGGTCGCGCAAGTGTAAGTGGCGGCGCAGCCGGCTAAAACGAAAACGGCCGGGTTGCCCCGGCCGTCGTCGATGCTGCGATGGCGCGGAATCAGAACCGGTAACGGTAGCCCACCTGCAGCGACCAGCGCGACTCGCCGCGATTGTCGCGCAGTGTCACGTCGCGGATGTTGGCCTCGTTGAAGTTGTAGCGGTACTTGCCGGTGGCCGGGTCGATGCCGGCAAAATTGGCGATACCCTTGCCGAACGGGAAGCCGACTTCCTCAATCCGTCCCCAGTCCTTGTTGATCAGGTTGCCGATGTTCTGGATGTCGATCCAGATCTCCGACTTGTGCTCGCCGAAGAAGCCGGGCAGTTCCTGGCTGAGGCGGATGTCGAAGCTGTTGACGAATGGCGAACGGCTGGAGCCGGGCTCCACAGTGGAGCCGGCGAAGCGACCGAGATCAGGGTTGCGGGCGAGATAATCGAAGAAAGCCGCCTGCATCGCCGGACCACCAGTGAAGATCACATCGCCCGGGCCCGCGGGCACGTAGAACAGGTCGTTGACCCGGCCATCGCCATTGGCGTCGTTGATGAAGGCGTAGCTGAAGGGACGGCCGGAGCGGCCCTCGTAGAAGCCGGCGATCGAGGTCTTGTAGTCGCCGAAGAACGCCTTCTCGAAGGCCAGGGTGCCGATGAAGCGGTCGCGGATCTCGTAGACCGAGCGCGCCGCGACCGGCTCGTTCGGGTTCAGGCGGAAGCTGTTGGCCCAGTTGGAAATCGCCTGCGAGCTGGTCAGCGGGTTGGCTTCGGTGGCGCTGGTGTGGGTATAGCCCAGGCTCCACGACCAGTTGTCCATACGCGGCTTGGTCAACGAGACGGTGAACTGCTGGGTGGCGCCCTTGCTGGTCGGACGCAGCACGGTCACGTCGGTGAAATCCAGGTTGCGGTTGCCGCGAGCGTTGGTCGCGGTGAAGGGGTTGGAGTAGTAGAACAGTCGCCCATCCTGCGGGGATTGGAAGCTGGGCGCGCCCAGATTGAGGTTCTCGTAGTACAGGCCTTCCTTGACCTTGGTCAGCAGCAGCTCGACCGAGCCGACCACGCCGTACCAGGGGAACTCATGCTCAAGGGCGAGGTTGCCCTTCCACACTGCCGGCTGCGTCAGATCCGGATCGACGACATCAAAGGGGCCGCCGGGCGTGGGGTTGTTGGGATCCACGCGCGTGCCGGGCTGGTTGTTGGGGTCGGGACTGAAGACGATGCCCGCGCCGTTGGCGGAGAAGAATTCGCCCAGGGTGATGCCACC
>JBGTIE010000562.1:0-4516 GCA_041745855.1 Lysobacterales bacterium
GGGCGGTAACGCGCTAGTTCCTGGTCGGGGGCTTTGCGCTTCCGCGCTAGAGGGTTGGGCCGCTTCGCATGGAGACGCGGCCGCCGGCGCGATAGCGACTGGCGCATGGATCACGGCTCTACGCGCGCCGGAACCGCGCTACTTCCGGGTCGGGGGCTTAGCGCTACCGAGCTAGAGGGTGGGGCCGCTTCGCATGGAGACGCGGCCGCCGGCGCGAACGGGACGTGGGCAAAGATCGCGCTCTACGCGCGCCGGAACCGCGCTACTGCCAGATTGCGGGATTTGCGCTCACGGATGCGGGTCGAGCCTGGACTCAAGATTCCGAAGCCCGCGCTTCACACTCGTGCAACGCCAAGCAACCCGGCCGCAGCTCTTCTGGGCCCTGGGCCCTGAGCCCTGGGCCCTGGGCCCTGAGCCCTGAGCCCTGGGCCCTGGGCCCTGGGCCCTGATGCTCTTCTGATCCCTCAGCCCTCAGCCCTCAGCCCTGCTCTCCCCAGCCCTCAGCCCTCAGCCCTCAGCCCTGCTCTCCCCAGCCCTCAGCCCTCAGCCCTGCTCTCCCCAGCCCTCAGCCCTCAGCCCTGCTCGCGGGCAGCCCTTGAATTCCCGCCATCGCCACCCACTCTGAGCAGCCACAGCAATCCATCTGCCAGAGAGTTCTCAGCCCATGAGCCAGACCCAGACCCACGCCTTCCAGGCCGAGGTGCAGCAAGTCCTCAAACTGGTCATCCATTCGCTCTACTCGCACAAGGAGATTTTCCTGCGCGAGCTGATCTCCAATGCCTCGGACGCCTGCGATAAGCTGCGCTTCGAAGCGCTCGCCCGGCCGGAGCTGTCGACGACCGACAGTGAACTGCGGATCGAGATCGAAGTCGATCCGCAAGCGAAGACGCTGACCGTGCGCGACAACGGCATCGGCATGAGCCGGGAAGAGGCGCTCGACAATCTGGGCACGATCGCGCGTTCGGGTACCAAGCGCTTCCTCGAGGCGCTCAGCGGTGATGCGCGCAAGGACGCTCAGTTGATCGGGCAATTCGGGGTCGGCTTCTATTCCGCCTTCATCGTCGCCGAGTCGATCGAGGTGCGCAGCCGGCGCGCTGATCTGGACCCGTCCGAGGGCGTGCGCTGGGCCTCCAGCGGCACCGGCGAGTTTGAACTCGAGACCATCGAACGGGCCCAGCGCGGCACCGAGGTGGTGCTCAAGCTGAAGGAGGAGGAGAGCGAGTTCCTCGACCTGTGGCAGATCCGCCAGCTGATCCGGCGCTATTCGGATCACATCGCCTTCCCGATCATGGTGCCGACCAAGGCGCATGAGGATGCCGACGAGGCGGACGATGGCGACGAGAACAAGGATGGCGTCGACGAAACGGCGAAGGCAAAGGACGCCGCGCCCGAGTGGGAGACAGTCAACCATGCCTCCGCGCTGTGGGCGCGCCCCAAGGCCGAGCTGAAGGATGAGGAATACCAGGCCTTCTACAAGCATCTGAATCACGGCATGGACGAGGCGCTGCTGTGGTCGCACAACCGGGTCGAGGGCACCCAGAGCTACACCTCGCTGCTGTACGTTCCGAGCAAGGCGCCGTTCGACCAGATGTGGAGCGACCGCAACGAGCGCAAGGGGCTGAAGCTGTACATCCGGCGCGTATTCATCATGGACGCGTCCGAACAGTTGCTGCCGTCCTACCTGCGCTTCGTCCGTGGTGTCATCGATTCGGACGACCTGCCGCTGAATGTCTCGCGCGAGTTGCTGCAGGACAACAAGCTGGTGACCCAGATTCGCGCCGCTTGCGTCAAACGCGTGCTGGACATGCTCGACAAACTGGCGCTTGAGGACAAGGACAAGTTCCAGCAGTTCTCCGAGGCCTTCGGTAATGTGCTCAAAGAGGGCCTGGCGGAGGACTTCGGTAATCGCGAGCGGATCGCCAAGCTGCTGCGCTTTGCCTCCACCCAGGGTGATGGGAGCAAGCGTGAGGTCTCGCTGGACGAGTATCTGGCGCGCATGAAGGCCGACCAGACAGTGATTTATTTCGTCACCGCCGACAGCTACAACGCCGCCCGCGGCAGCCCGCAGATCGAGGCGCTGAAGGCCCAGAACGTCGAGGTGCTGCTGTTGTTCGATCGCATCGACGAGTGGATGGTCGGCTATCTGCACGAGTACCAGGGCAAGCCGCTCAAGCACGTCGCCAAGGGCAGCTTCGATGGCGCTGGCGCCGATGCAAAGGCCGAGGAGGTCAGCGAGGAGCACAAGCCGCTCATCGATCGCTTGCGCGAACTGCTCGGCGAGCGGGTCAAGGCGGTCCGGATCAGCAAGCGGCTGGTCGATTCGCCGGCCTGTCTGGTGCTGGACGAACACGCGATGGCGCTGCACATGCAGCGGTTGATGCGTGAAGCCGGGCATGAGATGCCGGTCGACAAGCCGGTGCTGGAGATCAACCCGACCCATCCCTTGCTGACCCGCTTCGCGGCCGAGAGCGACAGCGAGCGGGCGCAGGATCTGGCCCTGCTGCTGCACGAACAGGCGGTCGTCGCCGAAGGCGGTCAGCTGGACGATCCAGCCGCCTTCGTCCAGCGCCTGAACCGCGTCCTCAGCGGCATGCAGCAGGCGGCGTAGGGTGAGCGCGCCAGGGCAGGGCGAGCGCTATCTCGCCTTGCTGCGCGGAATCAATGTGGGCGGCCATCGCTCGCTGCCGATGGCGCAATTGCGCGAGCTGGCCGCTGAACTAGGCTGGAGTTCGGTCAGCACCTACATCCAGAGCGGCAATTTGCTGTTCAATGCGCCGTTGAGCGCGGAGACGGCGCGCGACCTGCTCGAAACCGCCATCGCCGAACGCTTCGGCTTCGCGGTGCCATGCATCGTTCGCAGCGCGCAATGCTGGTTCGACCTCGTGGCTGTCAATCCGATGCCGGACGTCGCCAGCGACCGGCCGAGTCTGCTGATGCTGGCGCTTGCCCGCAGCCCGCTGCCGGCCGATGTTGGCGATCACTTGCAGGCGCGGGCGGCGCATGGTGAGCGAGTCATCCAGACAGCGGGCGCGCTCTGGATTGACTACGGCAGCGCCGTGGGCACATCGAAACTGCCCCCGGCGCTGCTCGACCGCCTGGCCGGCTCGCCGGTCACCACCCGCAACTGGCGCAGCGTGGTCAAGCTGGCGGAATTGCTGTGAAGCCTGCCCAGTCATTGCCAAAGGGCGCGGTACGACTGGACCTGTGGTTGTGGGCCGCCCGCTTCTACAAGACCCGCGCACTGGCGCAGAAGGCGATCGCCGGCGGCCACATCGAACTGAACGGTCAGGGCGTAGGCAAGGCCGCCAAGATGCTGCGCAGCGGCGATCAGCTGACCCTGACGATCGGCGAGAGCCGCTTCGAGATCGAGGTTCTGGCCCTGTCCGAGAGCCGCGGCTCCGCAACCATCGCCCAGACCCTCTACCGCGAATCCGAAGCCAGCCAGCAACGCCGCGCCGCCGCCGCCGAACTCCGCCGATTGCAAGGTCGCGTCGGGCCACTCCACCGTCCTGACGGTCGCGATCGACGCAGTCTGCGCGCGCTGAAGGAAGGGACGGAGGGGTAGAGCGCAAAGTCGCTGAGCGCGAGATGGTGGCGCCAGGAACCCCGAGTTGCACTCGGGCGGACTGGCACAGTGGCCCCACATGGAACCCCGAGTTGTACTCGGGCGGGTCGCCTCAGCGCTTCACCGGCTCCGTTGCCCGAGTGCAACTCGGGGTTCCGTTCCTGCCTCAGCGCTTCACCGGCTTCGTTGCCCGAGTGCAACTCGCGGTTCCGTTCTTGCCTCAGCGCTTCACCGGCTTCGTTGCCCGAGTGCAACTCGCGGTTCCGTTCTTGCCTCAGCGCTTCACCGGCTTCGTTGCCCGAGTGCAACTCGGGGTTCCGTTCCTGCCTCAGCGCACCGGCTTCGTAGCCCGAGTGCAACTCGGGGTTCCGGGTGCCCGAGTACAACTCGGGGTTCCCGTTGCCCGAGTACAACTCGGGGTTCCGTTTTGAGCGCCTGGCCGACTACTCAGCCATCCCCCGAGCCATTGCGTTCGGTTCTTCCCTCGCTGGACTGTTGCCGGCGCAACTCGTCCATGACTTCGGAGACGAATTCGGTCTGGCGCTGTTGGCGCATCCTGGCGGCCGGGAGGAGTTCGGGTTTGCTGCGCGTGGTCTGGAGTACACCATCGCCGGCGCCATCCAGATGGACGCGTCGATAGATCTGCTTGCCGCTGGCCAGCAGTTTGGTCGCAATCTGCTGGGCGCGGGGTGTGAGTTGCGGATCAGTACTCCACGGCGCGCCATGAAAGGCAATGCCACTGAAACCGCGGCGCTTGCTCTGGTACATCGCACCATCGGCCAGCTTGACCAGAGTGTCGACGTCGCCGCCGTCGTCGGGAAAGATCGCGATGCCGATACTGGCGGAGATCGCGATGGTCACGCCGTCGATCTCGGCCGGCCGCTTCAGGCTCGCGATCAGCTTCTCGGCGACGGTGCCGGCGTCGGCTGGTTCGGCCAGGTCGGTGAGCAG
>JBGTIE010000563.1:0-5846 GCA_041745855.1 Lysobacterales bacterium
CCGGAGGCCGCCGCCGATGCGCCTGCCGGTGCCTCGGAAGTGCCTGCCGGAGGCCGGGACGATCGGCTCAATCAGGGCCTGTGGCACAGTCTGCAGCGGGTCCGCAGCCGCGCCTACTGGATCGAGGAAGGGCCGTTCCTAGTCTTCACCGCGGTGCCACAAAGTCTGGTCGACCGCCAGTCCAGCCCGGCCAAGGCCAATCTGCGCAGCTGGTTCGAGGACATCCAGTCCACACCATCGAACGGCAGCCTGCTGCTTTACAGCGCCAGCGTGGATGAATTGCCGCGCGACAGCTATCACCGAATGATCCAGTTGCTGCAGATCGTCGGTGATCTGCTGCAGGTCCCGGTCGACCCCTTCGCCTTCCCTAACGCGGATGAGGTGGCCCTGCCCCAGCGAGGAACGGTAGCACTGCGGATCGGGGTCGATGGCCAGCGCCTGTCCTTGAGTCTGCGCTACGAGGACTTGCCGTTGGAGGCCCTGGCTGAACCGGTGGGCCTGGCCACCGCAGTAGTCGCCGGCGCGTTGGTCTCGGCCGGCTACGACGCCTACGCCGACCACCGCGCTCGCATCCATCTGCTCGACGCGGTGGAGATCACTGCCGCGCATCGACAGGCCCTGGACGAGTTCCAGACCCGCCGCCGCCGAGCCGCGCGTAACTGGCAGGAACTGGGCGCCGACGCCCCGCCGCTGGGCGACGCCGCACCCGCACTGGCGGTGGCCTTTACCGACGGCACGCTGACGCTGCAATTCGCAGACGACGTCACGGTACCCGCGGGGCTGCGCGGTACCGAGTTGGACCTGCGGCGCGAAGGTGCGACCGGAAGTCCCGTTTGGGTGTGCGTGGACGAAGATGCCCAGATCGAACCCAAACTGCGAGAGGCGGCTTGTGACTCGTTAACTGCCGCGACCGACCCGCCACCCAGCGACTCCTGACGCGCCTGGGGCCCCGCTCTCTCGGCCTGGCGCTGGGCTGTGAGCGTTGAGCACAGACCTCCAGACGGGGCTCCTCGGCCCTCCAACGATGCGGTTCGCGGAGCTCACCGACATCCTACGCGCTGCGCTGCGGCTCTTCTGGGCCCTGGGCCGAAGCTCTTGGCTTTTGACTGGGCCCTGGGCCCTGGGCCCTGGGCCCTCTTGCCTGCTCCGCCGACCCAAAGCTCCACTTCGACGGCCCCTCCGCTACCCCGGCCACCTTAGACCTTCGTCCAATACGCCCACCACGCTTTTTTGCACTGCAACAACATTTGAGCAGGTACCATCGAAAGCTATCTTTGTGACAGGCGCAAGACGATGTTGTACCAACTGCACGAGTACCAGCGCGACCTGATGAGCCCATTGGTGTCGTGGTCGGAAGCCGGCGCCAAGGCGTTTGGCTCCGAATCGAGCTGGTTGTCGAAGCTGCCCGGATCAGGCCGCATGGCGGCCGGCTACGAGTTGTTCCATAGGCTCGGCAAGGCCTACGAGAAGCCCGAGTTCAACATCCGCACGATCGAGGCACACGGCCACGAAGTACCGATCGTCGAGTACAAGGTGTTGCGGCGGCCGTTCTGCAATCTGGTTCGCTTCAAGCGCTTCAGCGATGACGCGGCGGTCATCGGCGACTTCAAGGACGACCCGACGGTCCTGCTGGTCGCGCCCCTGTCGGGTCATCATTCCACCCTGCTGCGCGATACCGTCCGCACCCTGCTGCGCGACCACAAGGTCTTCATCACCGACTGGATCGATGCGCGAATGGTGCCGGCCAGTGCCGGCGCCTTCCATCTGGACGACTATGTCCGCTACATCGAAGAGTTCATCGCCCATATCGGCGCCGACAACCTGCACGTGATCAGCGTTTGCCAGCCGACCGTGCCGGTGCTGGCGGCGGTATCGCTGCTGGCCGCCCGCGGCGAGCCCTGCCCGAAAACCCTGACCCTGATGGGCGGTCCGATCGACCCGCGCGAAAGCCCGACCGCGGTCAACAACCTGGCCACGCAAAAATCGCTCGGCTGGTTCGAGCACACCGTCATCCACGAGGTCCCGGATCGCTACCCTGGCGCCGGCCGCAAGGTCTATCCCGGCTTTCTGCAGCACACTGGCTTCATCGCGATGAATCCCAGCCGCCATTTCACCTCGCACTGGGACTTCTACAAGAACCTGATCCGGGGCGATCTGGACGACGCCGCCTCGCATCGCCAGTTCTATGACGAGTACAACGCGGTGCTGGACATGCCGGCCGAGTACTACCTGGACACGATCCGGATCGTCTTCCAGCAGCACCTGCTGCCACGCGGTGAATGGGAAGTCGGCGGCCAGCGCGTCCAGCCGGCGCAGATCAAACACACCGCCCTGCTGACGATCGAGGGCGAACTGGACGACATCTCAGGCATCGGCCAGACCCGCGCTGCGCACCAGCTGTGCGATGGCCTGCCGGACAGCAGCAAACAGCATCTGGAAGTCGCCGGCGCAGGCCACTACGGCATCTTCAGCGGCCGCCGCTGGCGCGAGATGGTGTATCCGGAAGTGCGCAAGTTCATTCGGGATCATCAGGCGTAGGGCACGAGCAAGAGCGAGTTGGGAGTTGGGAGTCGGGAGTAAGAACTGGAGCGGAAGCAATAGCAAACGCCAGTCGGGAGTCGGGAGTTGGGAGTCGGCGGCCGAACTCTCTGCCGCCAGGGAGTTCACCTCGGGGTCGGCGTCGGAATCGGAATCGGAATCGATCCTTGCCCTGCGTATTCGACTGCCGCCTCGTGAACCTTGTAGCTACGCCGCCCGTTCCATTGTCATCATCGCCCTGATCTAGTCGACTGCGGTGGTACTCCCTGACGCCGTTGTTGATGACTGTCCGATACACGGATAGTCGTTGGTGGCCATAGCCCATGTCGCTCTCGATTCCGATTCCGATTCCGATTCCGACCCCGACCGCTCCACGGTGCGTACTCCCGACTCCCGACTCCCGACTTTGGCAGTTCCAGTCGACGCTGCACCAGCTTGCGTCACGCCCTCGCCCGCCCTACCGCTCCAGCCGATAGTTGATGCCCGCCTTGAACTCCCGCCCCGACAAGGCTTCGAGTTCCAGCGTGCTGGTCAGGCGGTAGCGCAGGATCGCGACCTGGATCTGCTCGAACAGGGACTGGCCGACGCCGAAATAGATGTCCGGCGTGATGTAGCGACCGACCGTCAGCGCCGCCCCACCCAGATCGGCTGAACTCTCCACTTCGATGCTCAGGCCGGTACCCGCGCCCAGCTTGGAGGCAATCAGACCCCCGCCGACACTGCCCAATGCGGCGGCGGCCGCGCCCAGTTGCTGTGAATCGTCGCCGCTGACCGCGTTCAGCGGGCGCCCGAGGACCAGATAGGAGAAGGCTTCGGCCTGATCCATCGGCGGATCGGAGTAGATGCTCAGCTCGGGTCGATCGGCCGCGCCGCGCACGCGTACCCCCGCTTCCACCGTGCCTACCTCGCGGATCGCCAGCAGGTCCAGACCGGGATTGGCCAGCGGGCCACCGCTGAACAGCAACTTGCCGCGTTTGATGGTGAGATCCTGGCCATAGGCCGTGAACTCGCCGGTGACATTCAACTCGCCCCGGCCCGTGGTTGGCCGGCCTGGCCGCTCACGCACACTCAGGGCGCCGCTCAAGCTACCGTCCAGCCCGAAGCCCTTGAGCCGGACCGACTTGCCCATGATGACCCGGATGTCGGCGCTGACGGCAAGGGGCGAGCCGCTATCCACTGGCGGGTCATCGACCACGACGACGTCCGATGAGGCTTTCACGCTCGGCTCGAAGCGCGCCAGATCGATCAGCGCCGATGGAATGGTGACGCTGCCGGTGGCGCTGATTTCGCCATTCTCGCGCACCACCTTCAGATCCGGTGAGGCTTCCATCCGGACGATCGGCAAATTGACCACCTGGACGGTATCGCCCTTGATGCTGAACTGCGCATCGGCTGCCGGATCGATCGGATAACGGCCATTGAGCTGGAACTCGCCTTTGCCGGATCGACCGCTGCCATCGAGCACGAATTCGCCCGCCGGGGTCGCTTCCAGCCGCAGAGCCACGGCCGACAGCTGCAGTCCCAGCTGGGGCAGTTCGAACGCCCCATCACTGACGCTCAGCGCGCCCTCACCGGCCCATCGATCGGCGCGATGACGTAGCTCAAGGTCGGCCGCCAGTGAACCCTCCGGCTTGAGCAGCTCCTCGTGCAATCCCTCCAACAGGCTAAGCGCAAGCCGATCGGACTGCACACGCACATCCCAATCCGGCACGTCGGACAGCAGCAGCCCAGCCAGTTGAATCTGCAGCGCGCCCTGATCGGCCAGGCCCATTTGCAGGTCGAGCCGCTGCCGTGGATCGGTGTCATCCGGCGGGACCAGCTGGATTTCGACCACTGCACGCTTCTCCAGTCGCTCGCCGCCCGCCGGGGCGTTCACCGAGGCGAGGAACTCCGGGATCGCCAGCGAGCCGTTGAGCGCCAGACCTCCACCGGCCGACCACAAAGCCTCGACATCGCCGTCTATCTGACCACCCAGCCGCACCCCGCTGCTCGTCAGGAGCGGATCGAGCAGGCTCAACTCAAGCGCTTCCAGCGCGAGCCGCAACTGGACCAGCCCGGCGTCATCGACATCCACGGTCGCGCACAGCCTGCCCGTTTCCACTGCCAGGCAGGCCTGCTCGAGTTCGCTTTCCGCCCCGCCCCATTGCCACGCCGCCGGCTCCTGCAATTGCAGCTTCGGCCACGGTGCAGTTTGCAGATCAAGCAGTGCCAGACTGCCGCGCCAGCGATCGTCCTGGCGCGTCGCCGAGCCCTCCAGCGCCAGTTCCATCTCCGGTCCTTGCGCCTGCGCCTGGATGGTCCAGCTGTCCCCTGGCTGGAGCAGTAGCTCGAACGTATCCAGACGCTGGCGCGGCAGTTCCAGCCCCTGCGCGGTGATGCGGAAGGCTTCGGTCGGACCGCCGGTCGCGCGCCTGAAGCGCAAGGTCTGCGCTTCGATCTCCCCAAAGCGGAAGCCGGCTACGCTGGCTTGCCCATGGCTGAGCTGCCAGTCGGCCAGCCGCTCGGGCAACGTCAGAGATGCTTCCAGCCGGCCGCTCAAATCGGCGGCCAGCAGTTCGAGCTGGCGCGCGTCGAGTAGCAGCTGCGCGGCACTCCCGGCATCGCGCTGGTAGTCGATTCGGTTATTGCCCCAGCCCAGCTTCAGCGAGCCGGTGGGCAGTTCGTCCTGGACCCAGGCCAGTTCGCCGGAACCATCCAGTTCGGCCTGCCGCAGGCTGCCCGAGAGGGCATCGATGCGCAGGGCAGCCTGCAGTTTCTCGTCTACCAGCGCGATCTGGGTGCGGCCCTGCAAACGCAGCTCCCCGGGAAAAGCCGGCAGCAGCACCTCGGGCTGAAGCCCGTCCAGATCGACCAGCAGATCGGCGCTGAAGGGATCGAACTGGATCGCCCCGGACAGGGCGGCCTGGCCAAAGTTCGACGCTAGCGTCAATTCCACCTCGCGCAACTGCTGCAGATCACCGCTGCCCTGCAGACTGAGCACGCCAGCCCGGTCGGCCCGCTGCAGTGGCGCTTCCAGCGTCAGCGCGTAGTCGTCGAGCCGACCCCGCAAGTGCAGTGACCCTTCCTTGCTGCGCAAGGGTGCGGCTTCCGGGTCGTTGTCCGCGTTCGCATCGACCAACAGCAAATCGGTCCAGCCCAGCTGCATGTCGCCCTCGCCCGCACCGGCCCGCAGCGGCCAGCTGCCAGTCAACCGCAGCTCACCGCTGAGCGGTCCAAGCAGGGCCAGCTCCCCGCCCTCGACGCGCAGGCCAAACTGGTCGTCAAGCGCGAAGGGCAGACTGTCGATGCGCACGAGCTGCTCGCCACCA
>JBGTIE010000564.1:0-5683 GCA_041745855.1 Lysobacterales bacterium
AGCGTCACCGGCTGGCGCCGGGCCACGCCTTCGCCGTCGATACGGAAAACCGCGGCATCCCTGTCCTCGGCCAGCAAGGCCTGGCGTGGAACGGTGAGCACTTCCTGGCGCACATCGTGGACCACCGACAGGCGGCCGAACATGCCCGAGCGCAGACGGCCGGCCTCGTCGCGGAAATGTGCCACCACGCGGAAGGTACCGGAGGCGGCATCCACCACCGGGCTGACCCGCGCCACCTCGCCCTGGAAAACCTCGCCCGGGACGGCATCGACCAGCATCGAGACTTGCTGACCGGCGGCGATGACCTGCATCTCCCGTTCCGGCACGCTGATGACCGCCTCGAGCGGATCGAAATCATCGATCCGGAACAGCGACTGGTTCTGCTGCACCAGATTGCCTTCACGCACCATCCGCTGACTGACGGTACCGCTGATCGGGGCACGGATCTCGGTGTAGGACAGCTCCAGTTGGACGATCGCCAGCATCGCCCGCTGCGTTTCCAGGTCGAAACGGGCGCGATCGAAGGCATCGTTGGCGATCAGTTTGCGCTCGAACATCTGCTCGGTGCGCTTGTACTCGCTTTCCTGCTTGGCCAGATCGGCCTTGGCCTGCCGCACGTTCAGCCGCTGCCGATCGGATTCCAGCCGGGCCAGCAGATCGCCCTTGCGGACCGTGTCGCCTTCCTCGACCATCAGATTCAGCACTACGCCGGTCGCCTTGGACACGACCTCGGAGGTTGCGACGGCCTGCAGCGTGGCCGTGCCCTCGAAGGACTGCGTCAACGGCGCGCGGCGGGCGGTCGCCACTTCCACCGGCACGCGCGCCTCGATTTCGGTCTTGGCATCGTCGGCCTTGGCCGTATCCGGACCGCCTTCGCGGCCGCACGCAGCCAGCGCCAGCGCGGCGAACAACAACGAGACTTTGAAGCTGGGGCGGGTCATTTGGATCTCGCTTGCTATAGGTGTGTTACCAGACTACGACACTGACACGCGGAATGCATGGGCATGAAGTCATAGCGGCGGCGAATAGTGGCGGAATGACCCTGAGCGGTAGATGACGGGAGAGTGGCGCGACGAGGGCAACTCGCGGGGTCCGGAGTCGGGGTCGGAATCGGAATCGATCTGTTACTCGCCCTACCCGGGCTCATCTTCGCCAATCTTGTGACCACGCCGCCCCCGCTTCGTCAGCGTCGCCACGATCCGGTCGACTACGGCGTTGCGCCCAGCCGACGTACTCGATGGCTGCCCGGTACACCTCAAGTCGTTCGTGGCAAAAGCCCATGTCGTTGCCCTAGATGCCGATTCCGATTCCGATTCCGACCCCGACCCCGACTCCCAACTCCCGACTTCGCAATGGCTGGGCGCAAAGTGGGGGTCACCCACCTGAATCGCACCCCTTTCGCGGCCGGGTGCGAGTCAAACTGATGTTTCGGAAGTTCCTTCTGGTTGGAGGGCCCAGGGCCCAGGGCTCAGGGCCCAGTAAGGTCAAGAGCCGGCTCCAGGCGAGTTGAAGCGCGACGGCTGCGGGAAAGCGCCATGCTTGCCGCAAGCTGGCTCTTCACTGGGCCCTGGGCCCTGAGCCCTGGGCCCTCAAGATTGTGTGGTCCTCAAAACATCAGTTTGAATCGCACCCTTTCGCAACCTGCCCACGACAACCCCGCCACAAGTCCCTATAATTCGCCGCTTCCGCGCCTGGCGCGGCTGTTCGTCATCTCGGGGAATCAATGATGAGGCTCATTTGCGCCATGACGCTGGCTCTTGGAGCGTTCGCTACACCGCTGTTGGCCAAGGGTGACGCGGCCGCGGGCGAGGTGTTGAGCTACACCTGCACCGGCTGCCACGGTATCGTCGGTCAACGCAACATCTATCCGCATTACCACGTGCCGAAGATTGGCGGCCAGACCTATGATTACCTGGTGATCTCCCTCAAGGCCTATCGCGACGGCTCCCGTGCCCATCCGACGATGCGCGCCCAGGGCGAGAGCTTGAGCGACAAGGACATCGAGGATATCGCCACCTTTCTTTCCGCTCAGGGTGTCGAGTGAGCGGGGCAGCAACTGAGCAGGGCGTCAACTGACGCACGCCGATCGACAAGCAAGGAATGAAGATGCGCAGCAAACTGTCCTCCCCCCTCCATGTCCTGATCTGCGTTGTGATCGCCCTGAGCCTCGGCAGCGCGGCCCACGCCGGTAACGCCGGTGAGGGCAAGCGCAAGTCGCAGGCCTGCCAGGCCTGTCACGGCGTCGATGGCAACGGCATCGGCGATCCGCAATACCCGAATATCGCCGGTCAGTACGAGGATTATCTCTATCACTCGCTGCGGTCCTACAAGGACGGCAGCCGCGAAAACCTGATCATGGCCGGCTTCGTGGCCACCCTGACGGATCAGGACATGCGGGATCTGGCGGCATACTTCGCTGCCCAGCCGAGCAAGCTGCAGGACCTGAGCCATATCGAGGAGTGATTGCGCTTGAGGGTTCCTTACCCTCGGCGCGCCGCACCAGTGCTCTCAGCCGGGCGGCCAGCCCAGGGCCCGGCCGGCGAGCAGATGCAGGTGCAGGTGATAGACCGATTGCCCGCCATCGCCATTGCAATTGATCACGGTTCGATAGCCGGACTCGGCAAAGCCTTCCCGCTGCGCATAGTCGCGCGCGGCCAGCAACAGACGGCCCAGCAGGTCGGTGTCCGACGCATTGGCCTCATTCAGCGTTGCCAGAGGCTTTTTGGGAATGAACAGCACGTGCACCGGGGCCTTGGGTGAAATATCCCTGAAGGCCAGCAAATGTTCGTCCTCATAGACGATATCGGCCGGAATTTCGCGTCGGATGATCTTCGCAAACAGGGTGTCAGCCATCTTTGGTGCCCGCCTTTGCTCAATAGTTGAGCGCAAGCTTAAGCGGTGCGTCACGCTGGCGAAACCCGGTCCGACCGCGCGACAGCCTTGGTTGCCAACGCAAGAGCTAATTGACCACAAAGGACACAAAGGACACAAAGGAGAGCAGAGCAAAGGAGACTGGTCGTTGACTGGGGCAACGCGGCCAGCGCGCTCAGGAGTTGTGGCTGCGCCCGGGCAAGCCTTCGAAGTGATCGGCTCTTCCTTTGTGTCCTTTGTGGTGACCTGCTCTTTTCGCTCTTGCGCTTGACGACCCAGGAACGAGCACCTGCTGGCGCCCGACTCGCGCCCAGGTCTGCCTGCGCCCCAAGCACGTCGCAAGCCATGCGCTATGCTCGGGGCCTCACATTCGCGCAAAACCGGAGACGATGCCGATGCGATTCTTCCCGACCCCGCTGACGGGCACCCTGCTCGCCGGCAGCCTGCTTGCCCTCACCCTCGGCTCCAGCCCCGCCCGCGCTGACACTACCTTGCGCTACGAAGGCGCCGGTCTGGACAGCTTGTCGATCTCGGCCGATGCGCTGCGCAGTGACCAGGGCGGCAACTCGATGCTCTATCGCAGTGACGAGGATGCGATGTATGTCATCGACCACCAACGGCGCGAGTACACCCGGATGGGTGCGGCCGAGATCGAACAACTCGGCGCAACCGTCCGCGATGCGATGGCGCAGATGGAGCAGGCCCTGGCCAACGTGCCGCCGGAACAGCGCCGGATGGTCGAGCAGATGATGGCCAAGCAGATGGGCGGTGCGCTGATGCCGAAGATCGAGATGGTCGAGTTGGGCAGCGACGTAGCGGGTGGCTATGCCTGCCAGCGCTTCGAGACCCGCGTCAACGGGCGGGCCAGCCAGCGCTTCTGCGCGATCACGCCGGCCACGCTCAAACTTGATACGGCCGAAGCCGATACCCTGCGACGCTTCCAGGCGCACCTGAGCGCCATGGCCAAGGGTATGGGCGAAGCACTCGGCGGCAACCCGCTGAACCTGCCCGAAGGCGCCTGGATACCGGTCGAACTGGAGGATCTGGACGGCAATCTGGACGCGACCCTGGTAGACGTACTGCGGGGCGAAGGCGACTACGCCTTGCCGGACGGCTACAAGCAGAAAAAGCTGGAGCTGCCCGGGCGCTGAGCCACGTCCCACAACGCCCAGGACCCGCTTCACCGCCCTTCAAGGAGTCAGCAATGAGACCGAATCTGGTGTTCCGTGGTGCGGCCGGCGAGGTCACCGGCAGTTGTCATGTGCTGCGCACCGAGGGCGGCACCGCGCTGCTTGACTGCGGCATGATCCAGGGCGGCCGGGAGCAGGAGCGGCGCAATGCGGCGGCCTTTCCGTTCGCGGCCGGCGGCATCGATGCGCTGATCCTCAGCCACGCCCACATCGACCACTGCGGCCGCCTTCCACTTCTGGTCCGACGCGGCTTTTCCGGCCCGATCTACGCCCAGCCAGCCACCGCCGACCTGCTCAAGGTGATGCTGGAGGATTCGGCGCGACTGGCGATGGCCGATGTCGAGCACCAGAATCGGCGCCGCCGGCGCGAGGGCAAGACCCTGCTGGAGCCTTTGTACGATCTCGATGACGTGGCCGGCGTGCACCAGCTGGTCGTGACCGTGCCCTACAACGAACGGCGCGAGCTCTGGCCCGGCTTGGCCTTCCGTTTCCAGGACGCCGGCCACATCATCGGCGCCTGCACGATCGAGCTGTGGATGATCGACGAGGGCGCCGAGCGCAAGCTGGTCTTCACGGGCGACCTGGGCCCGAAGGGTTCGCCCTTCGTACGCGACCCGACGCCCATCGAACACGCCGATGCGGTGGTCATGGAGAGCACCTACGGTGATCGCCTGCACCGCAAGCGGATGGACACCGTGCACGAGCTGGGCGAGATCTTCGAAACCGCCTGGAACCACGGCGGCAACGTGCTGATCCCGGCCTTCGCGGTTGGCCGCAGCCAGGAGATCCTGTACTGGATGGCGCAGTTCCACGACGAATGGAAGCTCGGCCGCTGGCGCATCTACGTCGACAGCCCGATGGCGGTCAAGGTGATCGAAGTCTACAAGCGCCACCATGAGCTGTTCGATCACGAGGCGCTGGCCGACTGGCACGGTCCGGACAATCCCTTCAAGATGCCGAACCTGAAACTGGTCAGCTCGGTGGAGGAGTCCCGTGCCCTGAACCGGGTCGAGCGCGGCGCGATTATCATCGCCGGCTCCGGCATGTGCACCGGTGGCCGCATCGTCCACCATCTCAAGCACAACCTGTGGCGACCGCAGACGCAGCTGATCATCGCCGGTTTCCAGGCCCGCGGCACGCTCGGTCGACGGCTGGTAGAGGGCGCCGAGCACGTCCAGCTGTTCGGCGAACGCATCGTCGTCAAGGCACAGATCCACACCGTCGGCGGGCTGTCGGCGCACGCCGATCAGAACGGCCTGAGCGAGTGGTATGGCCACATGGCCGAACGGCCGCCGGTGTGGCTGGTCCACGGCGAGGATGGACCACGCCAGGCCCTAGCCGAACGACTGCACTCCCAGTACGGCACCGAGGTGACGCTTGCCCAGCCTGGGCAGGTGATGCGGTTTGGGAGGGCTGAGGGCTGAGGGCTGAGGGCTGAGGGCGCATCCATGGAGTCTGACTGGTGGGGTGGATGACGTCGTGGAAAAAACTTCCTGGCCAGGTGAGAGAATTCGCGCCCTGAGGACAGTACGTGGGTATCCCTGTGATGTTCTGAAGGATGTTCATGTCCAGATCGCCTGTGGTCCGTCTTCTCGTTCGCCCGCCGCTTACCCGGAATTCGC